>JALOMA010000083.1 GCA_025455735.1 Candidatus Kapaibacterium sp. | reverse complement strand
CATTCCAGGACCCTCGTTTTCTAGACCAACGATAACGTTGTCGAATCTGAGCATATCCGCATCTAATGCTCGAATGCAGCCTTGTGTGTTTTCGAGACGTGCATTCTCCAAGGATACCCAGTTTCCGTCTGAAGTATGTCGTTCTTGACGTCCTCCATGAACACGAATAGCCGTTCGACAACTTTCTTTGATCTTGCCGCTTTCGTCTTCAAATACTAGTCGCCAGTGTGGTCTGTACGCGTTGCGTTTTTTGCTTTTTTGACACGTACCACCCTTTAATGTCATACTCTCCTGTCGGCATGCGTTTTCTTATCGCGATGTTGACCTTGACCTTTGACGTTGACGACTAGAACAACATTGCCTTGCCTGTCTCGGACAATAAGTACACCGCATGGATCAACATCACGCGGTACACCCCGGGGATACCGAACGTCAACAACCGACAGTCCCGTAGGAACCGTCTTCACTGTGGGATATTCGCTCTGCGTGGATCTTGAAGTTGTCAAGAATTGCTTGCCAACCCTGCTGTTGCAGCTCTACTGGATACTGACCGTCGGAGTCGAAACGCTCAACAATGGTCACGCCACGGTCCGTGGTTGAAAAATCTAACTCCACGCGCCGTTGGTCGTCCATGACAAAAACCAACCGCGTGCCAACCTCTACTTCCGTATACGTACCGCCAAAGTCAAACTCCATACTTCCGTCTCGGGCGGCCATCGTTGCCGATAGACGTCCTCCAACCTTCACTTCATTGCTCGCCCTTGGACAATGCCAATCATCCGACGCCATATTCCACTGAACAATATGTTCCGGCAGCGTCCATGCGTCCCATACGACATGGATGGGGGCAGCAACGTCTACCTGTACCTGTATCATCGAATCCTGCATCGTCTTCCTCCACTATGTTGTTTGATTTCCATTTTCTTTTCGCAACGCTAGTCTACTATTTCGGAAAGGGGCCGTGGCGCAACCGTGGGAGACGCTACCCTGCGATTGCTATTTTGACGTTACCTTCAGTCCAACAATCGATGCCAAGAGCGTTGCAATGAAGAAGAGACGCCAAGCGTCGCGAGGCTCGTTAAAGACGAACATGCCTACAAGCACCGTGCCTACGGCTCCAATCCCCGTCCATACTGCATAGGCCGTACCCAAAGGGATACCAACGAGGGACCGTTCCAATGCCCCAAAACTGATGATGGCGCACACCACAAATGCAGCCTGCCATTGCCATCCACTGCCTTCCATGGAAGAACGCTTCAGGGTGTACGTCATGCCAATTTCGAATAGTCCCGCTACGAACAGATACAGCCAACTCATGAACACTCCAATGTTTCACGCAATATCGCGTGCATTTACCAGCTGATGCCCCCAACGCCCTGCGTAAATTCGTTCATGACTACGCTCACTCTCCGACAGAAGCGCGATGACCGGTATCGTGGCGGACACCTCTGGGTGTTCCGCGACGACCTTCAGTCGCAGCCCGATCTTCCTGCAGCGTCCTTGGTGCGTGTTGTATCTGCCGAAGGCTTTTCGTACGGCAGCGGCTTCTATCACCCTACGTCCAAGATTGCCGTGAGGCTTCTTGGTGCCGACGTAGAGTCCGTAACCACGGAGTTCTTCGCCGACAGGTTCAGCCATGCTCTCGCAGTGCGCCAAGCGCTCTTACCCGGCCAGCACGCATTCCGCTTGATCCATGGCGAGTCCGATCTCCTGTCGGGGCTTGTCGTCGACATCTATGACAGCGTTGCAGTCATCCAGATGCTGGCCGCAGGCATGGACGCCCATCAACAGAACATTGTCGATGCACTTCGTTTGGTCTTTCCGTCGCTTCAGGCCATTGTCGAGAAGAACACGGCTCGGGTTCGCGAGCTCGAAGGACTCGAATTGCGCGACGGAATCCTCTATGGTACCGTTCCAACGCCTCTGGATATCGATGAATACGGTGTAACCATCAGGCTGGACCTGCTTGGCGGACAAAAGACAGGCTATTTCCTGGACCAAAAGACAAATCGTACCATTGTCGCCTCCTTGGCAAAGGGCAAACGAGTCTTGGACTGCTTTTGCAACGTGGGCGGTTTTGCCCTTCATGCCGCAAAGGCTGGTGCCACCGCAGTCGTGGGCGTCGACTCTTCGGCGTCCGCCATTGCCGCAGCCCAGCAGAATGCCCAGCTCAATCGCCTTGGTAATGTCTCGTTCGAGGTTGCCAACGCCTTTGACTTCTTGCGGGAGACGGCACAGCAAGGAGCGCGCTGGGACATCATCATATTGGACCCTCCCTCCTTCGCGAAAAAGCGGAGTAGTATCGATCGGGCTGTAGCGGGATATGCAGAACTCAATCGCCTTGCCCTCAAGGCCCTGCAACCAGGTGGCATTCTCGTCTCCGCAAGCTGTACACAATTGGTGCCGGAATCCATGCTTCTTGACATTCTCTACCGAGAGGCAGCACGATTGAAGCGCCGACTGCGTCTTCTCTACCGTGGAACACAGGCTGCCGACCATCCTGTGCTCCTGGGCATGCCAGAAACGCAGTACCTGAAATGTCTCGTGTTTGATGTTCTGGACTGACGTCCAGTATGTGCAAAACTTCATGTCGACGGTATTTGCCGACCACGTCCTAGCCTGCTAACATTGTGCAGCAGTTTGTCTCAACCTCTCGGGAACCCCACCATGTATGAATTTGAATGGGATGACGGTGAGGATATGGACCGCAAGGATCTCGACGAGACCCTTCGCCGGTTCCGTGAATCACACCGCTCGGGCGAACTCTCGCAAAGTCCGCCCTCTCCCGAGACCCTCGAAAACATCGTCCACTACTGTATCGAAACGCAGAAGTTCGATGATGCTCTGCTGTTCTCCCACATGTGGAAGGAGCTTGTTCCCTATAGTGCCGACGCCTGGCACAAATACGGCATGGCCCTATCGTCTGTTGGGCGCTGGAGTGAAGCGTTGGCCGCCTTCGACCGTGCCAATGAGCTGGACCCCATAGATATCGACATCCTTGTCAACCGTGGCATTGCCCTCGAACAGAATGAGCGATTGGATGAAGCCATTGAGCTCATCGAAAAGGCGCTGGCTGTGGATCCCGACCATCCAGACGCCCTGTTCAGCAAAGGAATGATCCTTCAAAAGCGGGAACGCTATGAAGAGGCAATCCGGCTTTTCTCCTACCTCCAGCGGCACGAAACGTTGGGGCGCGACGCCACGTACGAACTCGCCTTCTGTCTGGAGCAGGCTGCTCGCATCGATGAAGCGCTCGAGCTGTATCGCAAGCTCTTGGATCAGGATCCATACGACGCCAACGCATGGTTCAACTCGGGCGTTCTGCTTGGTCGCCAGGGCGCCATGCGTCGGGCCATTGACTGCTACGATCTTGCCACGGTCATCAAACCAGACTTTGCATCCGCATGGTTCAACATGGGCAATGCCCATGCAACAGTTGGACGCCTGGATGCCGCGATCGATGCTTTCCGGCAGGGCTTGGTGGCCGACCCCTCCGATATGGGCGTCGCCTTCGAGCTGGGCGCCACCCTTGAAGATCGTGGTGACTTCGAGGAAGCCATCACCATGTTCAGCACCGTGGTAGCCTCCGACCCATCCCACGCCATGGCCTTCTACGAACGGGGCGTCTGTTATGACGCCCTTGGCCAGTATCCCGAGGCCATCGTAGACTATGACCGGTCGATTGAACTCAATGCAGCCTTCGCCGACGTCTGGTATGCCCGAGCTGATGCGCTCTACAACTCCAACAACCTGAAAGGGGCCGTGGATAGCTATCGGCGAGCCATCGAGCTGAATCCCGAAGATGTGGAGTGCTGGCTGGACTACGGCTCCGCGGCCGAAGAATCGGGTGACATTGACGAAGCTCTTCGGGCCTATGCACATTGCGTCCAGAAGGCACCAGACTGGGCCGACGGATATTACATGACGGCCCACGCTCTCAGTGCATTACGCGAGTACAACGCCGCCGTTCCCTACCTGCGCCGCGCCTTTGCTCTCGATCCTTCGAAACTCGACGACTTCGCCCGCGAGTTTCCAACCGTTGCGGGCGATGCCGGCATGACGTATTTCCAACGAACACTTATGTAGTCGGCAGCACTATCCGCGGCCGCAAAACGTCCATACGTGCCGATCTATCAACAAGGAACTCCCATGCCCTATGATCCCATGCTAGTACAGCCGATGCGTGAAGAGCTCACCCGGCTTGGTGTTGAAGAACTCCGTACTGCGGAGGACGTCGACGCAGCCATGAAACGTCCTGGTGTGACGATGGTCGTCGTCAACAGCGTCTGCGGTTGCGCCGCAGGTGGAGCGCGCCCCGGCGTAGCGTTGGCATTAAAACACACCGTCAAGCCAGAGAACATCGTAACCGTATTCGCTGGCCAGGATGTCGATGCTACGGAACGTGCCCGCTCATACTTTACGGGGGTGGCACCTTCTTCGCCGTCCATAGCGCTGCTTCGCGATGGTGAGCTTGTGGCTTTCTTGCCTCGGCACCACATTGAAGGCCGTACGCCCGAGATGATTGCCACGGCTCTGACGGGTGCCTTCGACGAACTGTGTGCCAAGGCATCAGCCTAATCCATTCACGACGCTCCATCGAGGACAGATTCGCAACGGCGCCTACAGGCGCCGTTGCCGTTTGCCCCCTGGCGACACGGCCCCCTTCAAAAAAGCAACGGCCTGTGGTTAATCAAGGATAAGGACGTGTTGGCCAGTATCAGCGCGCTTTGAGGATTCGGTGTGACCGCGAGCCACATGAATGACGGCACTCCATCGGTCCAGGAGCATATCGGCAGCAGTATGATCAGGCATCATATCTGCCATCATGGCATGAAAGGCTGGTCCGTGATGCATATGGACCAAGTGCACCAGTTCGTGAATGACGAC
This sequence comes from Candidatus Kapaibacterium sp., assembly GCA_025455735.1. Lineage (GTDB taxonomy): Bacteria > Bacteroidota > Ignavibacteria > Kapaibacteriales > Kapaibacteriaceae > JALHPC01. Next base: position 5,531 of record JALOMA010000083.1, on the reverse strand, counting down.
GGCACGGATACAGGTATCTGGGGCACGAACCAGATGTTCGTTCAAGGTGATGATGCCCGTGGAGCTGCACGCACCCCAACGGCGGCGCATTCGCCGAATGCGAAGACCCTGGAAACGCAGTGCGTGAACGCCGAATAATGGCAGGCAGGATGTTACCATGTCGTGAAACAGCCGCTCGGATTCTCGGCGCTGCCACTGTGAAACGCGTTCCCAATGTGTAGATTCGGGTTGGTCGGGCTTCCCCGGCAGGACGAGAACGGCTGGCGACTGGACGTCCCTACTGCGTAATACTGGACGTTTGACCGTGGAATCAACTAGCCATTCCATGACAGCGCCCCGATGATGGAATTGGCGTTGTAGCAAGGGCGGAATCACGGATCTGGCATCGGCAGCAGTGCGTTGGCGATCCATAATCCACTCTGCACGGCTGCGGAGGAAGTTCTCCACAGTGACCATCGAAGTACGCATCGGAATGCGAACCACCACGCTACCGTCGGAATGCACTTCCACGGAAAGGGTGCGACGGCGCGAGCGAATCAGCGTATACGCCAGAGTCCGCGCGGGCTCGGGCAAGGTAACCTTTTGGTCGGGCAATTGTTGATAGTATCCCATGAAGCGACGGCTGAGCGAATATAGCGACAGCGAGCTCTATGCAATGATGAGGACGGAGCGCCGTGAAGAGGCTTTTGCAGAGCTCTACGCACGGTTGCACCAAGGAATCTTTGCGTACTGCTTGCGCGTGCTCGGTAGTCGCGATCGGGCTTATGATGTTTTTCAGGAGACGTTCATGCGCTTCTATCAGAGCGCCGAACGTCACGAGGGAATGGAGAATGTCAAGGCCTATGCCCTTACGATTAGTCGAAACCTGTGCCTGAACGAAAAGAAGCGTATTCAAGCTGCCCCGGCCGTCGAATTTGATGATTCGCTGTATAATCCGGGCGTATCGCGTGAAGCCGACCGAAACGAAATGCTGAAGCTCATTCACACGGCACTTGACCTCCTGCCGCATGATATGAAAGAAGCATTTGTGCTTCGGGAGTACGATGGTTTGTCGTACCAGGAAATCAGCGACATGCTGAACATCAAACTTGACACGGCCAAGGTTCGCGTCTTCCGTGCCCGACAGAAGATTCGCGAAATCCTTGAACCATATCTGAACGAATTCGAACGCGAGTGAATGATATGTCTCCCTCGGAAATGATACAGGAACTGCTCGACGGCGAGCTGGATCCACACAATGAGTCGGCTCTGTTTGGTGAGTTGGCAGTGAATGTCGACCTCCGCACGGAATTCAAGCAACAGCTTGCCATTCGGCACTCCGTGCAGAATGACCGCATGGCATTGATTCCGCCTGCACACCTTACGAATGCCGTCTTCAGCAATCTTGGGTTTGCGGCTCCTTTAGCTGGCGCTGCTACCGGCGTTGCCGGGGGCGGGTTGCTGCTGCAATGGCTGTCCCGCTTTGGCCTTCCGCTGATGTCGGCGGCTGCGGCTGTCGGGATCACAACGGCGGCAATGTCTACGCTTGAATCATCGCCCGACGCTGCGGCAACGGCTGGCGAGTCCCCCACCATGGCGTCGACCTCCACGACGAACACCCCTCCTTTGGAGGAGTCCAAGGTGGACAACAGCACGCACCAATCCGTAGAATCAGCATCACCTGAAGAGGCCGCCATCGCCAGCCTCTCCCGCGACAACGCCCGACTGCGGGCCCAGCTTCGCGATCTCAAGGAAAGTGAACGCAGTCTGCCCGCCAGCGATAGGCGGGCAAGCACTCCACAGGAGATGGCCATTACAACGGAAACTCCGCGAGTGATAGACCAAGCTGCGACCGAGGTATCGGCACAGGTTCCCGTGATGACAACGTTGGCACGAGTGGAGACCACGTCCATCATCTCAACGCGTGATGATCTGGCTCCCTTCGAAGTGCAAAAGATGGACATCGCGCCGCAACCATGGGAACAATTTCCGTCCTTCATCGTGCAGGTCCGCGGCGTGGCGGCCCAAGGCTTGACCGAAGTGTCCGTGCAGCCACAAACAACATGGTATGATGATGCCTCCGTAGCCCTGTTGTACCAGCTGTCGGATAGGCATACGTTCGGACTTGAGGTGGGCAATGAGTCATTTCCGCAGGTTTTTGAAGGGATGCGCAATGGTCGCGTGATTCGCTACGAACAACAGCCTACAGCTCAGTGGGCGGGGCTTGTCTATCGGTATTCCTTGCCTGCCATTGCCGATCGCTTTGTACCATTCGTGCAAGGCTTTGCCGGTGGCTCCACATTCGGCCCCCTTGGTAGGGTTGCTGGTGGCATCCAGTACTCTCCTGCAGGACCTCTCACGTTCCTGGTAGGTCTTGAAGGCTCCCTTCTTGGCTACCAGTTCCAGAATACGTGGTTCACTTCCTCCAAGCTCGGTTTTACCTACGGCGTCGCCGTACGGCTCTAACGTAACGGCAGCCATGATCCTTATGAATCACTCCCTCCGCATTCTCATCGCCATCCTGGCCGTAGCCGCTGTTGGTTGCAAAAGCCCTCTCGACACGGATGCCCCACGGATTGAACGGCCCGTGACACCTCCCATTCTGGTTGTTCCACGTTCCGTGGACTTCCAGTTCAACTATAATGGCGGACAGTTCGTGACGGTAGGAACACCCCTTGTTCGCGTGGATACGACGATCTCTCCTGCACAGGTATGGATCGACGTCATGATGCAGAATCAGCCGTCCACGCCCGGGAGGTTGCCTTCCATCAAGGAGTTTCACATCAAGGTGGACTCCATGTCGGCCGATGGCTACCAGAACGACCTCTCCAATCGTCAAGGACGCTTCCTGCAATTTGTCTTGGAAGCTACCGATGGCGTGGAGCATACCGTGTTTGCCGACGACAATCAGGAAGCAAAAATGCTCGTGGACGAACCCACACCGAAACCCGGTGAACGTCGTCGGATCGAGGTCACACTCTTCCTCAACGTGCAACGTACCCCCGTCCTGGCGAACGTGCCCAAAGAAACGGCCGTTGGACGCTTGATCATCGAGCTTTAACATTTCCACGGTACAGTTGTAACCGAATGGGAGACAGGTGGATTCTTGCTCCGGTTGACATGTCCCACATCATCAGTCGGAGGAGAGTCACATGAGAACACGAACGATACTGCGTTCGATGGTTACGGTGGTCACAATGGCCGTGACCCTTGCGTTAACGGCAATGGCAGCCCCCAAATCGCCCATTGAGTTTGATGCAAAAATCGTAGCGTTACCCAACGCTGCCCCATATGTAACCGTGTCATGGGTAGCGCCCAAGGATGGCGACGAGCCTACTGCCTACCTCGTCTACATGGCAGAGGGTGAAACAGAGGATCGTACGAGGTTCGTGGTTGTAGATACGGTACATGCCGATGAACTCGTATCCGACCGAGGTGGTCTCAAGTTCTATGCTGCCGATATCAAGGACTTGGAACGTGGCGTCTACACGTTCTTCGTTACAGCAATCAATGACGACGGCGAGAGCCCACGAACGAAGATCAAGGTCCTGAATCTCAAGCCAGCCGAAGCCAAGCTGGTCTTCATAAGCGTGCCGCAACGCACCGGCCAAGTGGACAAGGGCTATCGATATGCCGCCAAGGTTGGCGGTATCCCGGAAGACAAGAAGAAAGACGTCCGCTATTCGATCGTTCAAGGACCTGACGGCATGGAGATCGACCCCATTACCGGCGTGATTGAATGGAAACCAACCGAAGAAGGACGCTACGTCGTCGTCATCAAGGCCATCGTTGAAGGAACGGACTTCGTAGCCGAACAAGAATTCGTCATTGAAGTCGTAAAGAAGTCCGACAAGCCCGATGAACCTCGCCCAGACGCGTGCGTTAAAGTCATGGGCCGGGTTACGGCATCGGACAACAACGCGCGTACCACGGGTATGATTACGGCGTGGCGCGTCGACGTCAGTGACGATCGTGAAGGCAAGGAGAAAATGCGTGCGATCTTCCGCGTTCCCTTTACGCCGAATGGCTACACTATGAATATCCCCGCTGGTACGTACAAGTTTGTAGCGGAAGGTCCCGGCATTGCTGCTGTCTGGCACGAGAATGCAACCAATGCAGAAGAAGCCACAGCCGTGACGGTCGCATGTAGTGACCAAAAGACGATCAACTTTACGGTTACTGTTGTTCCTCCACCCAACACATTCGAAGTAACTGGTACGGTAACGGATGAAGAGTCCGGAGCCCCTCTTCGTGCGCTGGTTGTATTTGAAGCTCGGAGTGGCGACAAGGCAGGCGAGCTGCGCGTTGTGCGCGCCGAAACACGCGAAGATGGCACCTATCAAGTTCGCCTGCCAGAAGGCGTCTCCTACGTCGCAAGTGCAAAGGCTGTTGGTCGCGACAATCAAGCCAACGCCTACCTTATGGAATTCTGGGAAGAAACGGGCGATGCCACGGTTGCAACGTCGATCGTTGTCGATGCTGCCCGCGAAGGCATCAACTTTACGCTATCCCGTCGTCCAGTATATGCCAACAGTGTCACGGGCCAAGTCGTCTCCGACTCCATGCCAGCTGGTTTCGCCGCTCGTGTAACGGCATATCGCGTCCGTTCGAATGATGACAAACCCAATGATGGCAAAAAGGAACACTACGTCACGGTAGAATCAGCTGCATCGGGTGCGTTTACGTTCGAGAACCTCGAACCTGGAACCTATATTTTCTTTGCCGCTCCTGCCGAGCGTCCAACGGTACCAGGATGGTACGTCGACGGTGCACCTGCAGCGTTCTCCTGGAAGGATGCCACTCGCGTGGAAGTCGCGGAAACCTCTTCCAGCACGATCACCATCTCCCTGCGTACCAGTGATGGAGAAGGTCGTGGCAAAGGGCGCATTCGCGGATGGGTCTATCGCAATGGGCCTTCCATCGGCAAGGGAGACGATACACAGGTTTCTGCAACCGTCCCTGGCGCCGTTGTCGTGGCACTGGATCGTTCTGGGGCCATTGTTGACTGGACCATGAGCGCATCAGAAGGACAATTCGATATGACATCACTGGGGATTGGCAACGTCACGGTACGTGCCGACCGTTACCTGTTCGAACCAGCCATGCAGATGGCATCCGTTGATGCTGCTGCCATGTCGGAGCAGGAAATCAACTTTTCGCTGCTGCAGTCCGACGTAACCAGCGTTGACTTGCCCGCCGACCGTGGTACAGAGAGCTATAACCTCTTCCCCAATCCAACCACGAGTGCGGCAACGGTACAGTTTCCTGCCACAGGTGGTACGGCAACAGTCACCATCCTTTCGGCTTCTGGTGTTGTGCTTTCAGCTTTCGACACATCAGTCGACAATGGCCTAGCACGCCTGTCGCTTAGCACCGAAGCCCTGCCTGCAGGACTATACCTGGTCCGTATCGCAAATGGTACTTCAAGGTTCGCCTTGCCCATGTCTGTCGTTCGCTAATTCGTAAGAACCAATTCGACGCTGAAAGGTCCGGCAGACGGTTTGTCTGCCGGACCTTTCTAATTTTCGCCCCATGAAAACTCAGGGATTTCA
>JALOMA010000082.1 GCA_025455735.1 Candidatus Kapaibacterium sp. | reverse complement strand
GGCCGTGTTCAACAACGCATTCGGCAGGTTGCGCCACAATTCGGCCGCAAAGGTGATCAACGTGCCAAGGATGATTATGCCGGTGAGGATAAGCATCCACGATAGGGACCAGATCTGTCCGCGGCTGATGGCTACGGCAATGGCACCCTGTAGGACGAGGCTCCACACCATGCCAACACTGCGGTTGGCAGCGGCATGTTTGGACTCGCACAGGTGATAGAACTCCCACAATGCAAAGGTTGTAATACCAATCACAACAAGGTTGAAGAACCACTCTCCGGCAATCACTGCGGCCAGCATCAACGGTATGCCAATCAGGCCTACCAGAATCCGTACGGTCATGTTACTCATAGCGTGCAAAAATAGAGGGTTATCTTTGCGCCATGGCAGTTTATACCTTACCTACCGAACCAGAACCCTTCGTCCTACTCACCGGTGATGAAGACTTCGTCGTTGAATTCGCAGCACTCCTTGAGACCAAGGGTGTTGATTTCGCCATCGTGCCTCCCTTCGATGACACGGATTTGGACGATCTGGCCTTCTATGACGATGATGCCGAGATGATGGCCGAGGTGGTTGCCTCGACCACAACATTTGCGCCTGCATTTTCGCACCGTATCACAAGCGACCCACGCCAGTTTGCGTCGCGCACGACGCACGTGGTGGAACTAGGTGTGTCCGACATACGCGTGCGCAGCTTTATGATGAGCATCCTGTCGTCGGCAGCCCCAAAGGCTGCCTTCATCGTCTCGACGCTCACGAATACAGCTACGGAGTTGGCATCGTCACCCGACGTCTCGGACCGCGTTGTAGGCGTTTCCCTTCTGCCTTCCATGATGAGTACGACACCAGTCATCGACATGGCTGCTGGCCTCAATACGCGTCCCGAGTTCATTACCTTGGGGCGCCAACTACTGGAACGTTTGGGTTACGCCATCGAGATTGTCGAGGACCGCGTAGGCCTCGTTCAGGCACGTGTGCTGATGACGCTGATCAACGAGGCTGCGTTCGCTGTTCTGGAAGGTGTGGCCTCCCCTGCCGATATTGACAATGCCATGAAGCTGGGCGTTAATTATCCCAAGGGACTGCTCCAGTGGGCCGATGAAATCGGTATCGGCGTCGTTACGTTGTGCCTGGACGCCCTCTACCGCGAGTATCAGCAGGAGCGCTATCGTCCCTGCGTGTTGCTGAAGCAATACATGCGGGCAGGCTGGACGGGTGTGGCGTCTGGTAGGGGCTTCTATCACTACCAGTCGTGATTCGCCTCTTCCTTGATTTCGATGGCACGGTGGCCGTCAACGACGTCGGCGACGCCTTCTTCCAAACCTTTGGCCAGTTCGAGCCCGTCCATTCGGAGCTCTTGGCAGGGAAGCATACCGTTGCCGGGTACTATCGCATCTCTGCTGGCCACCTTCGTGACGTTACGCCGGAGTCTCTCCATGCCTTCACCGAGCGGCAGGAGCTGGACCCTGCCGTTCCCGACCTTATTCGCTGGGCTTCCGACGTAGGCATCGCCGTTGCCATCGTGAGCGATGGTTTCGATCTCTACATCAAGCCTATGATGGCGCGCGCTGGGCTTGGCCACATTCCCGTCTTCTGCAACACCCTTACCTTCGAAGATGGAGCGTGGATTCCCCGCTTTCCTGGTGCATCGGAATCCTGCTCCTGCTTTTGTGCCTCGTGCAAGCGGAACGTGTTGCTGACGTCCGCCCCCACGGATGTTCTCGTCTATGTGGGAGACGGACGCAGCGACCGGTGTGCCGTGGAACATGCCGATGTGGTGTTCGCCAAGTCGGGTCTTATTGCCTGGTGTGTTGCCAATGGCATTCCGCATCATAACGTCCACACCATGTTCGACGTCTGGCACATTCTCCGGCGTCGATTCGAGCAGAATGACCTTCGTCCACGGCGCCACGCCGAGCTTGCCCGCAAGAGAGCATTCGAGCAGGAATAACTAAACCGCGGGGCCGAGCGGTGCGTCGGAGGGCGCGTTTTCATCCACCACTCTGCCCTACCACCATGCACATCCTCATTGCCCTGTTCTTTCTCGTTGGTACTGCCATGGGTGCAGCGCCAATCCACACCCATGGCTATCGACATGACGATGCCCACCATGCTCGTTCCATGGAACCTTCCTGGAAAGGGGCCGTGGCACCCCTTCGGGCCGAACTGCGTGCCTGGTTCCAGAACCATGTAGCGCCGTCGCTCCGCGAGTGGCAGGCACAATACGACGCCAGCTTGTCTGCAGAAGATCGCGCCACCCTTCAGGAACTACGCAAGCAGGCAGCTGCGCTCCGGTCGCTACCGCACGGTCAGCGCCGTGAACAGCGCCGCCAGCTGGCATCGCGGGTTCGTCCCATTCTGGAACGCTCCCGTGATGTTCTGGTGGACATCATGGACGACCATCGAGCCACCATTGATGGATGGCACAATACTGTCAGGAACATCGTCGGTTCCTGGCAACAGCAGCACCCCTCAATGAAACCGCCGCGCCACGCCTTGGGCCTGGAAATGCGCGGACCCATGGCCGTCGTACGATTCGTCTTATGGGATGGCACCATTCCGCCCGTGCCCGACGAACATGATGGTACTCATGGCAATGCCCTTGCCAAACCATCTGGTGGCGACGTTCTAACCGACGGTGTGGCAACGATCGATCTTTACGACATGAATGGTGCCCTCATGGGCAGTCAATCCGGTACTATCTCTGGGGGCCGCCTCAGCACGCCCATCTCCACGGCTGGACTCCCCCAAGGGCAGTACATGGCCACCATTCGCGACGCCACCGGACGCCGCCAGATGCAACTGGTACGGTAAGCGGGAAACTGGATCACTGCCTCCAATGTTGTCCCGACATGTCCCTGCACGTCGTCTGGTTAAAGCGCGACCTTCGTTTAAGCGATCACGAGCCACTCCGGGCAGCCCTGTTATCAGGGCTGCCCGTGGCAATCGTCGTGTTGTTCGAGCCATCGATGGAGCGCCTCGGCAGCCACTCGGAGCGCCATCGTACCGAGCGACTACGCCGATGCGCCGCTCTCAAGCAGGAATTGGCTGCCGTAGGGGCCACGGACGCCCTTGCCGTGTTCTCTGGCGAAGCCATTGATGTTTTTGCTGCCATCCACGAACGATTTGGCATCGCGTCCATCCTTGCACATGAAGAAACCGGCGTGGAGGCTACCTGGATGCGCGATCGTGCCATAGCCCTATGGTGCCGCCATCAGAATATCCCGTTTGTTGAGTTTCCCTCCGGTGGCATCGTCCGGCGTTTGTCCAGCTTTTCCACCTGGGAAGAACGCTGGCTGGCCCACGCCGAGGCTTCCATTCCAGATGTTGATCTCTCGATTCTGGCTCGCCGTGGCGTCCATCTTGGCGACGCACTGCAAACGCTTGATGTGGTCCCCGCAGAAGGTGCTGGCACCAACGACGCGCTTCGCATGCTTACCGACTGGTTGGGCCACGGCCACCGCGGTTATCGCCGCGCCATGGCACAGCCCGCCTTGGCGGAGCGGCATTGCAGCCGTCTCTCGGCCCATATAGCGTGGGGTTCCATCAGTGTTCGCCAGGTGTGGCAATGCAGCAAGGATCAAGGTATCGACCGCGCTTCCGTGGCGTCGTTTCGGTCCCGCCTTCGTTGGCGCGATCACTTCATCCAGAAGTTCGAGGGACGTCCTTCGATGGAATACCGCAACGTCAACCCCGCCTTCGATGCCACACGCACCACCCTTGTCCCCCACACGCTGTCGCGTTGGGAACAGGCCGAAACGGGATATCCTCTCGTAGATGCCTGCATGCGGTGTTTGCAAACCACTGGTTGGATAACCTTCCGCATGCGCGCCATGCTGGTGAGCTTTGTGACGCATCACCTGTGGCAACCGTGGCAGGCTGCCAGCGACACGTTGGCCTCGCTGTTCATAGACTTCGAGCCTGGCATCCACTATGCGCAAATGCAGATGCAAGCCGGCACTACCGGACTGCACACCCTGCGCATCTACAACCCCATTGTTCAGGCAGAGGACAATGATGCGCAGGCTACCTTCATTACACGATGGCTCCCAGAGCTGGCCCGGCTGCCTGTTCCCTATCGCAAGCAACCATGGCTGCTAAGTCCGATAGAAGCTGCCATGTTGAATTTTCGGCTCGGCATAGACTATCCTGAGCGCATCGTCGACGTCGAGACCACAGGCCGCCACGCCCGCGACGTCCTGTGGCAGATCATTCGTTCCGATGCCTCTCGACGTCATGCAGCACGCATTCTTGCTACGCAGGTTGTTTCCAAAACGCGGCGCCCCTGACCTCTCCCGGAACCGCCTTGTTGTCATCGCGTGTTCTGCCCCCCATGGCCAAACAGCGCTTTACCAAATCCACCCTCCCCCACAAATCATGCGTGGTATGCGGCCGTCCGTTCGCCTGGCGGAAGAAATGGGAACGCGTCTGGGACGAGGTCAAGTACTGCTCTGATCGGTGCCGATCACACAAAGCCCTCTCGCCACGCCCATGACACTCCTGCACTGGTTCCGCAACGACCTTCGCATCCACGACCATCGCATCCTTGGCGCTATCCCGGATGGCACCACACATCTCCTCTGCGTCTACGTCATCGACCCGCAGGAGTGGCGCTCCGTGTCGCCTGGTTTTGCCAAAACGGGAGCCTTCCGGACGCGCTTTCTTCTGGAAGCACTGGCCGATCTGGACACCTCACTCCAAAGCCTTGGAAACCGCCTGCTCGTGGCCGTGGGATCGCCCGCAGATGTTATCGCACGTCTTGCCACGCAGCATGCCGTGGACATGGTGACTGCCGACCGCGAGGTAACGTCCGAAGAATGTACCACCGAAGACGCCGTTCGCCGCTCCCTGGGCCACATTCCCCTGCACCTTGGTTGGAGCCGTACCCTCTTCCATCCTGCAGACTTGCCCTTTCCTATCGCCGAGCTCCCGAACGTCTTCACGACCTTCCGGAAGGCCGTAGAGAAGCTCTCCTCCATACGGCCCGAACTTCCCACTCCCACCGTGGTACCACCGCCCCCTTCCAATGTTGAATGGTTGGCCATGCCCACGATCACGGACTTGGTTCCCTCGGCACCATCAGACGATGCGCGCGCAGTCCTGCGCTTCGTAGGTGGAGAGACGGCAGGCCTGGACCGTCTGAATGACTACATCTGGCAGCGTAATCTGATAGCCACATACAAGGAGACGCGCAACGGTTTGATTGGCGAGGCCTATTCCAGCAAGCTTAGTCCATGGCTCTCCTTGGGCTGCCTCTCGCCCCGTGCCATTCATGCAGAGGTTCGTGCATATGAACGGGACGTCGTTTCGAATAGCAGTACCTACTGGCTTGTGTTCGAACTGCTCTGGCGCGATTTCTTCCGCTTCACAGCCATGGCTATGGGCACGCGCATCTTCAAACCACACGGTATGAAGGGGGCCGCGGTCCAATGGAAGCATGATGCCGAAGTTTTCGAGGCGTGGCGCACTGGTACTACTGGCAACGACTTCGTCGATGCCAACATGAGAGAGCTGCTGCACACGGGATGGATGAGCAACCGCGGACGCCAGAACGTTGCATCATGGCTGACGAAAGCCAAACACATCGACTGGCGATGGGGAGCACGTTGGTTCGAACATGCTCTTGTTGATTACGATGTTTGCAGCAACTGGGGAAACTGGGCCTACGTTGCCGGCGTCGGAAACGATCCCCGCGAAGACCGATTCTTCAATACGGCAAAACAAGCTGCCACGTACGATGAACATGGCGACTATCGCCGACTCTGGCTTTCCCAATAGTCAACAATGCCACGATGATCAATCGACAACATCGCCATTCTCATTTGTGTGTTACAACACACATTGTGTAAATTCGTCTTCTCCGTTCTCACAGTCACAACCTACCCAAGTACAGCTATGACAATCGCAGGTATATCAGGTTCACTCCGCGCAACGTCCTTTAATACGGGACTTATCCGCGCCGCTGCCGACATTCTTTCCGGAACCGCCGAGGTTACGAATATCGACTGGAGAGACGTTCCCGTGTATAATCAGGATGACGAATCCAGCGGAGAGCCACCGTCCGTAGCGCGTATTCGCCAAGAGCTTCTTGATGCCGATGCCATCATTATTGCAACACCGGAATACAACTATTCCTATCCTGGTGGGTTAAAGAACCTGCTGGACTGGATGTCCCGCACGCCACAGAAGCCCTTCAACGAAAAACCTGTCCTCGTGATCGGTGCATCAACGGGTAACTACGGAACCGTGCGTGCCCAGATGGCACTGCGCGCCGTATTGACGCACATGAATGCCCACACACTCAACAAGCCAGAGCTGCTTGTAACGCAGGCAAAAGCAAAGTTCGATGCCAATGGAACGCTCACCGATGAATCAACGCGTACCGTGTTTGCCGGCATTCTGAACACCTTCGTTGCCTGGGCCGATAAGATCAACGCTCCCACCCAACCCATTGCATAGCAACCAACCTGAGAGGACAAGACCATGACAACGACCCTGTTCCCTGCCAGCGAGCGCGGACATGCCGCGCTGGGATGGCTCGATTCCTACCATACCTTTAGTTTCAGTCACTATTTCAATCCCGACCGCATGCGCTTTGGATATCTACGGGTATTCAATGACGATACGGTAGCTCCTGGCGCAGGCTTCGGTACACATCCGCACGACAACATGGAGATCATCTCCATCCCTCTCGAAGGCACGATCGTTCATCGGGACAGTATGGGGAATGAACAACCGCTCACGCCAGGTATGGTACAGGTCATGTCGGCTGGTACGGGAATTACCCATTCCGAATTCAACGGCTCATCTACCGACGTTCTGAAATTCCTGCAGCTTTGGATCATTCCTTCTGAAAGGGGCGTTGCCCCCCGCTATGCGGAAGCCGACGTTCCAAGCAGCCTTGGCGTTCATACCATGGTAGGCCCAATTAATGGCTCTGCTCCTTTGGGTATTCATCAGAGTGCCTGGCTGCACGTCGTGCGTTTGCAGGCAGGAGCGTCCACGTCGATTGCCCTTCATGACGCTACCCATGGCAGCTTTGCCTTTGTCATCAGTGGTCGGGCAACGGTCAACGGTGTTGACGTTGCACCACGTGATGCCGTTGGTACAACCGATGCCACCACGGTGGAGATCACTACCCACGAAGACCTTCATGCTATCGTGATTGAGACTCCCATGGCCTAACTACGGCCGTCTCAACGTCATTGCGGCCCCTGTCATACCACTACGGCAGGGGCCGTTTTGCATTCATTCATTTCCGAAGTGTCACGCGTGCACGAATGTGTTTCTCGAGGGTAACAAGGATCAGTACGACAACCCCAGCACCAACAGCCAGAGCCCATGACTCCAGAGAGACGGGTGCGGTCTTGAACGCCCAATTCATGAACGGAACATGGGCAAACATTACTTGCAGGGCAAGCATCAGACCAGCGCCACCCCATACCCACGCATTGCTGAACCAGCCGATTGGTTGTTTGGGAATACCGAGCGTCCGACAGGCAAACAAGTAGAAAATTCCCATCAGGACGAAGGCATTGGCGGCAGATGTTCGAGCAGCTGCCAGGCTTGTACCGTGTGCCAGTTCATACTGGAATAGGGCAAAGGACAAGCCAAGGAGTAGCAGGCCAACAAAGAGCGTCCGCATCAACAGATCCCTTCCAAGAATGGGGGCCTTGCTATCCCGAGGCTGCCGCGTCATCACATCAGGTTGATTGGGTTCAAAAGCAAGAGGCAGACCTAGGATAATCGCCGTGGTCATGTTGATCCACAGGATCTGCACGGGCTCGATGGGCAGTTCCATACCAAGGGCGATGGCAACAACGATGACAAGTCCTTCGCCAATATTCGTCGGAATCGTCCACACGATGAACTTCAACAAGTTGTCGAAGACCGTTCGCCCTTCTTCGACGGCATGAACGATCGTGGCGAAATTGTCGTCCGTCAACACCATATCGGATGCATCCTTGGCCACATCGGTACCTGTTCGTCCCATGGCCACGCCAATATCGGCTTGTTTCAAGGCTGGTGCATCATTGACGCCATCACCGGTCATGGCCACAACGTTGCCTTGCTGCTGAAGCGACTCTACGAGGCGCAATTTTTGCTCTGAAGTCACACGGGCAAAGACGCTAACGTTCCGCGCAACGGTTGCGAACTGGTCGCTGTTCATCGTGGCCAATTCCATGCCCGTACAGGCGCGAAGCCTGTCGCCAACGCGTTCGCCATCGATGCCGAGCTGCGAAGCAATGGTAGCAGCAGTGGAGGCATGATCGCCTGTGATCATGACGGCGCGGACGCCAGCCTGGCCACAAAGGGCGATCGCCTGACGGGCTTCCTCCCGCGGAGGATCAACCATCGCTACCAGCCCCGTGAACACCATCTCGGCAACATCGTCGCGCGTCAGCGTTGCCGCGTGGTTGGATACGGACTTTGTGGCCATGGCCAACACGCGGAGGCCTTGTTCACTGAGTGTTCGAACTTCGCGGTGGATGGCGTCATGACGGACTTCATCCAAGGTGCCGTCTGCGCGCAGCGCTGTGTTGCACCGGGCCAGAATGGCTTCGACGCTACCCTTAAGGTAGATACGGTTGATGCCATTCTCGCGATGTCGCGTAGCCATATACTGATCGTCGGACGAGAATGGAATGACGTCAATCGTTGGTCGTAGCTCTTCTTCTGTGGTGCGATGCAAGCCTGCCTTGCGTCCCAGAACGACCAATGCGGCCTCGGTAGGATCACCAAGCACTGTCCAAAGTCCTGCGTCATCCAGCCGAACGTCAGCCGTTCCGCACAGAACGGAGCACCGTATGGTCTCTTCCAGGGCTTGGTCGCCAGCGAGATGCATTTGGTGGTTGCCTTTGAGCAAGGAACCGTCGGGGGTGTAGCCGGATCCCGTCACGTCATAGCGTCCATCAGGCGTGAGCACATGGACAACCGTCATTTGGTTCTGCGTCAGCGTTCCGGTCTTGTCGCTACAGATTACGGTAGTCGAGCCTAGGGTCTCTACTGCCGAGAGTGCTCTAATAATGGCACGGCGTTTTGCCATACGGGCAACGCCAATGGCCAGGATAATCGTCACTGCTGCAGGTAATCCCTCGGGGATGGCCCCAACGGCAAGTGCAACCGAAGCGACGAGCATTTCCTTTACTTCGCCCCCACGCACCAGGCCAATGGCGAACGTTATGGCGGCAAGGCCAAGAATGGCCCACAGCAACACCCGCGAGAATCGCTCGATGGTACGCGTCAAGGGCGTTACCAAACTCTGTGTATCGGCCAGGAGTGTGCTGATGGCACCAACTTCGGTTTGTGTTCCCGTAGCAACGACGATGCCTGTTGCAGCCCCGTAGGTGACGACCGTGGAAGCATAGGCCATGCATGTGCGATCGCCCAGCGCCGTGTCGGCCGCCAGGGCAGCAGTAGACTTTTCCGCTGGGACCGACTCTCCAGTGAGGGCGGCCTCGGCAATGGCAAGATCCTTGACGCGAATCAGCCGCAGGTCGGCGGGTACCTTGTCACCCGCTTCCAGCAATACGACGTCACCTGGCACCAACTCCTTTGCCGACATTCTTACGGTTGTTCCATCCCTTCGGACGGTACATTCGGTACCCACCGTGGCAGACAATGCGGCGAGGGCCTGGACGGCCTTCCCCTCCTGGATAAAGCCAATAATCGCATTGATGACGACCACGCCGATGATGACCGAAGCATCAGCAAGGCCCCCTACGAGAATGGTCAGAGCACTAGCAATGAGAAGGACAACAACAAGCGGATTGGCAAACTGCTGGGCGAAACGTCGGATAGCAGACGGCCCCGACGATGACTGCAGGACGTTGGCACCATACGTGGCCAGACGGGCTGCTGCCTCGGTGGATTGAAGGCCCAGCGAAGGATCAACAGCGAAGTGTTGCGTCGTCTCGGCAACGGATTGTGCATGCCATCGAAGATGATCCATTCCTGTTCACCATGATAATCAGGTTTATAAACTCAGTTGTGTTGCTCGCAGGATGTCACCCGAAGCAACAAGGGATCGTACGGCTTCCATGTCTCGGTAAAGAATCCGATCGTCACAACTACCGCCAAGATCGCGTTCGCCAGCGCCATCGGCGTGTTGACGAATTTGTCCAGATACACAAGGAACGGATTTTTCCAAGCGATGACGAGAAACTCGAGGATGGCGCATGCGACGATGATAATGATGGGCGGCGTGCAGCACGAGCGCGAGTCCGAGCACATCGCAGAAATACCTTCAACAAGCGACATCGTGCATGCGATTGTCCACTCGAAGAACACAAACCAGGTCAGGCGCGACCCATCGTAAACAGCGCCCCACTTGTCGGGTAAATCGCGAACGGATCGCATCTTCTCGTACTTGCGGCTCTTGGGTTCGAACTCGTGAATCGGGCTTGTGATCAACATCAG
>JALOMA010000081.1 GCA_025455735.1 Candidatus Kapaibacterium sp. | reverse complement strand
AGACTCCGCAACACTCAGTGTCTTCCATGGGCCAAAGTCATCGGAAACCATGATTCGATTCGGCACACCCACCCATCCCCGACCGTGCGAAAATGCTACGGATGAAGTTTCGAATCGCTCCTTGGGCATCACAAGCCCCGTCTCCACTGGACGAAATCCTCCGTCCAGAGAGCCTCTCAGCACAGGTATTGTACTATCCGCTGCCCGTTGCCCAAGAACAACAACATTTCCGTCCTGAATGTCAAACAGCCGACTTCCCAACCCTGTCGGTATTCCCAACTCCTCTGCCGAAATAAATCGTTGCGCAAACGCGCCCTGGGAAAACACCACGATAAGGACAAGGTACATAGCAACGCTCATAACAACCTCATTCACACTGTTCAACTTTTTCTCTCTGTAGTTCGTGATCGAAAAATACTACTGAACCCCTTCATTGCAACATCGTGCCCATCGAAATCCGAATGCGGGCTACGTGACGGCGTGTCCGATATGTCATAGCACCGTCACGGGTCCATCACCGCAGCTTACTTCCAGCAGCCTATTCCCAGCAAGCACGGTATCTTTGCGTTATGCCACGAATACTGATTACTGGAGGTGCGGGCTTCTTGGGTTCGCACCTGTGCGATAGGTTTATCGCTGAAGGTTGGAACGTTGTCTGTATGGACAACTTCATTACGGGATCGCCTGACAATGTAGCCCACCTTATGGGCTTGGAACGGTTCTCCTTGATTCACTACGACGTGACCAACTTTGTCTACGTCGATGGCGACCTCGATGCCATCCTCCATTTTGCCTCGCCAGCATCACCGATTGACTATCTGAAGTTTCCAATTCAGACCCTGAAAGTTGGTTCGCATGGCACGCATAAGACCATTGGCCTCGCCAAAGCCAAAGGTGCACGTTTCCTGCTGGCATCCACGAGCGAAGTCTATGGCGACCCGCTAATCCACCCCCAAACGGAATCCTATTGGGGCAACGTCAACCCCGTTGGTATCCGCGGCGTGTATGACGAGGCTAAACGCTTCGCCGAAGCCATGACCATGGCCTATCATCGCTATCATGGCGTTGATACACGCATTGTACGCATCTTCAATACCTACGGCCCTCGTATGCGCGTAGAAGACGGGCGAGCCATCCCTGCCTTCATGAGCCAGGCCCTGCTCGGACAGGACGTTACCGTCTTTGGCGATGGATCCCAGACGCGGTCCGTCTGTTACGTTACGGACCTCGTCGACGGTATCTTCCGCCTTCTCATGAGCGATATCACAACGCCCGTCAACATCGGCAACCCCGATGAAGTAACAATGCTGGACCTCGCCAGGGAAATCGTTGCCCTTACACAGTCATCCAGCAACATCGTTCACATGGACCTTCCCCAGGATGATCCCAAGGTTCGACAGCCCGATATAACCGTGGCGCGCGAGCGTCTTGGCTGGCAACCTACCGTGCAGCGCGCTGAAGGCTTGGCCAATACGTTGACGTATTTCCGATCCGCCCTGGGCTTGCCCCCTGCATGATCGATACCCTTCGCCGGTGGCGGCGGCGCATTCGCACCCTGCTGAATCGCGACCGCCCCGAATATGCCTCTACGGTTAGCCTGATCGCCTGCTCGATCCTGGCCATTGGCAGTATTGTCATCGGCGTGATGGAGAACTCCCTGATCGTTCAAACGAACGGATACATCGCCCTTATCGATATCGGCAATTCGTTGCTCTTTCTGGCAGCCGTGGAACGATCGTCACGCAGTGCCGACGTTACCTTCAATTATGGCTACGGTAAATACGAGAGCCTAGCCATCCTGGTGTCCGCCAATCTGCTCGTTGTTCTCACCATCATCACTGCCGCCGATCTCTTTTCTGCGGCGAATACCGATACCACCCACGGAAGCACCCTCTACCTGACGGCCTGGAGCGTCGCTAGCTTCGTCGTCATGCGCGGTGCTGCCCGCACGCTCGAACGCTCCGCTGAACGCTTTCATATGCCCATGCTTCGGTACGATGCCGACCTCTGGCGCGTGGACTCCTGGGTGGAAATTGGTGTGCTGGCCGAAATCCTTCTGGTTGGAGCGCTGGCCGCTCAAGGGTATTCAAGCGCCGTACGCATCATTGAAGGCCTGTCCGCCTTTGCCCTGCTTGCCATCAGCCTGAAAGTTCCCCTTACCCACGGACGCGAAGCTCTTCAGCAACTTCTGGATCGCACGCTACCCGACGAATTGCAGTATTCCATCCTGGGCGTCATCTCCGAAAACATGCACAGGCTGTGCGCCTTTAAAGGTGTCCATACCCGCCAATCCGGCAAGGACATCTTCATCGAGATCGACGTCGTCATGCCCTATGACTACACGCTGGAACGCCTCTACCACCTGGAACGCACCATGCTTGATGCCCTGCACGAAACGTTCCCAACAGCCATTCCTCGCGTCTACGTGACGCCCTGCGACAAGTCCTGCGAACGCTCTGGTTCGTCCACATGCCCCGTCAAGGCCGCGGCCGCTGGACTTCGATTTGGACGGTCCGACTAAGGAATCGCTCCTCGGGCGTCCGGTATGATTCGATGCCAGGAGGGAAGCCCGTCGATACTTCATCGCACTTGATGGTGACACGCCGTTTGATCACCTTCCGTATTGATGCACAGACGGCTGCAGCACGCCGTTGCGAGAGCTCACGATTGAACTGGGCATTCCCCAGCATGTCGGCATAACCTCGCACGATAACCGTCGATCCCGCTGGCACCGTCTCCACAAACCGCCGAATTTGCTCCTCGGCAATGGCGCCTACCTTGTCGCTGGCTACGTCAAACAACGTCAACGTCAGCCGCTCCAATTCGACCGACAGCGTATCCTTGCGGACGGCAATCGATGCTTTCGCCGTCGCGGTCGATCCACGTAGGCCCTTCATCTCCAATCCAACCGCCACATTGTTGCCGTTCACGAGGGCTTCTGCTTGCACCGTTGATAGCTCATGCACCGAAACACCAGGTTTGCCAGTGCCCTGCATTTGGAACAAGACGCTGTCCGCCGTCCGCGCTTCCACCGTCCAGTCCGTGACGTATTGTCCATCACTGCCCGACGCATCATACTCCAGCTGGGGCGGAGTGATTGACGTAGCCTCGTTGAAACGCCTGCGAGCCACGGAGGCCAGCAATTCCATGTCATCCGTGCTGATGTCTACGCGCCGGTTTTCCGAAAACCCCTCTTCACTTTGCTGCCGCGTGGGCCGTTCAGGCCCACAGGTGGCAGTCGTTGCAATACGAATCCGGGTAGCATCAATACCCCACGTTTCCGTCAGATAGCGCTGTACGGACTCTGCGCGGGCACGGGCCACGGCACAGTTGCCGGCCTCTGTGGTGGGGTCGGCACTTCCGGTAAGGGTAATCGTCGTTGTCGCCTTTCGTCGCATTCTACTGCCAATGATATTCAGCACATTGTGGTGCACCACTGGTGTTCGTGGAACAATGGCATCTTCACGGAACCCATCCGTAGAGCCCACACGAACGTATCTGCTGGCCAGCGTGGCCACGCCGGGGTCAAAGAATACCACTGGTAGTACCGGCAGTGCCTCCGTTACAAATTGCGTCGTTACCGTGATGCCGAACTGACTGTTCACTCGACCGTCCGATTCACGCGCACGCACGGCCAACGCAGCACGAAGAACCGGCACCGTTCCTTGATACGAGGTGTCCGTGCGGCTGAACCGCTCCAGCACCGTAATCAGGTCCGGGGTGCGAATGGTATCCGTACCCAAATACGTTTCTTCGCCCATGCCAATCCTGTCCAGAGCGTCAGGCGCTGTTCGCACCACGATCGTATCGATCCGCACATCCTTCTTCCGCTCGATAGGGGTAGGGGGCCTTGGCGCATTGACGGCAAAACCAAGGCTGATGCCAGCGCGAAGAACGGACGTGCTCCAATCCAACCCTTCAACAACGGTATTGAATCCCGTGGTGAAGAGCACTTCGGGTGTCAACGTCCAGCGGTGGTTTGCCGTCAAGTGAATATCGTACCCTATACCAATGGTCGGCGACACGCCAAATGATGGGAGGCCCTGAAGCTCTACGTCGTTCTGGACGGCACGCAGTCGCGAACCGTTCTCGAACGTGCCCGTTGGAGGGTTCACCAATCGTTCACGCGTCGAGAACGTTGCCGATGCCGGGCCACCAGTGATCCCCGCCATCAGGCGGATGTTTCCCGGCACACGGAAGTCCACCAGTGCATCGAACGCAAGCATGGACATCGTGACGTCCAATTCATGCTGCACCGTTCCCGGCACTTGTCCGCTCAGCAGCACCTGTTCACTCGAAGCAAAGTCTCCATGCAGGGGCAACAGTCCTCCACGCACCATCAGGCGAACATGTTTCGTGAATTCCTGCCGCAGGAATAGCCCCCCACCGAGGCCAAACGACGATGCCGCACCATAACCCGAACAGCATGTTGGAGCCTGCGGCAAGACGAACTGCCCGCTGTGCCCAGCACGTGTTCCATGGACGGAGCCACCAACGGAGAACAGCCAGACTTGCTCTGGTGGTACGGCATCATCCAATTGAGCGAACACGGTCGTCGCCGCCATCAGGAATGATGCGGTAAAGAGAAGGAGCCAGTTGTTCATGGGCGGGCTACCGAAATAGTCAGTGTTTCCGAAGGTGTCGTACAACGCACGTAGAACGTCGGTGGCATGGCCTGGCCCGAAAGATCGATCACCATCGGCGAGCCCACAGCCCGTACAACCGTGGCGCTCTCGAAGAGGATTCTCCCCTGCACGTCCACACCAACAATGGTATAGTCACCCTGTTCCCCTGCCGTACCTACCAACTGCAGGCCATTGTTCTGCCAAACAGCTCTCAAGGTTGTCCCAATTCCTGGAACGAACAACCGAACGGAGTCGCCAGCCCGGCATTGTCCCGTCACAATAATCGAATCGCCTTCCCTTCCCACGAAGAGTGGATCCGTGCCAATCACCTCTACTGGCTCGATAGTAACTGGCGATATTGTATCCGTACCAAGTGTTGCCACAAAGGTAATCTCGGTTAG
Organism: Candidatus Kapaibacterium sp.; assembly: GCA_025455735.1. GTDB lineage: Bacteria > Bacteroidota > Ignavibacteria > Kapaibacteriales > Kapaibacteriaceae > JALHPC01. The sequence goes on along the minus strand of JALOMA010000081.1, from coordinate 5,418 downwards.
CACGGAGTTCGTGGCTGGCATGGGTACCGTGAACTGAAGGCGAGCCGCAGTGCCCCCAGCTATTTGCCTGAGCGGTACGGTACTGGCGACAGCGTCCAGAATCGTCGCATTGACGCCAACGGTGATACGCAGACTGTCTACGTCAACCACGTCGAGATTCACGGCATCATCAAGCGTAATGCGTGTCGTGATTCTCTCGCCGATCGTTACCGTTCCACCGCTGGCCCGCACAACGGCGCTGCCTGGCGGGGGCAACGAAATAGCGAAGGTGGGGTCCGTCATGTCCTCGGCCACAACGACCGAGCGGAAGCGTGTGATTCGTGCCGTACCATCGTTGCTGGTGGACAGCACGCGTGATGACTCTGGCGAGACAGTTACCGAGCGTACGGCTGCTGCATGGCGCTCAACACGTTCTGCACCCGTTGCCACATCATGGATCACAAACGTGCCGTCCAGGGATGCCGTTACCACGGCACCACCATCGGCAGCCGCCGCGATGCTCACGACTTGATTGCGATGCGGTTTTCGCACAAGCCTCCGCGAACCGTCGGCAACGTTCCAGTGTACAACGCTGCCTTCATCGTAGCCAACAACAAGCACGGAGTCGTCGGCCGTAAACGCCGCTGAACGTCCGCCTTCATTAGGGATGTTCAAGGTGTGAAGCAAGGCCCCAGTGGCGGCATCCCAGATGATAACCAGTGCATCGGCACCTACGGTTGCAAGGCGCGTTCCCCGGTTGGAATACACAAGCTCCAGAACACCATTGATGCTGTGTCCGTTGAGGGTAAGAGCAAGGCCACCAGCAGCGGGAAACAGCCGCACCGATCGGTCGTCCGAGGCCACAGCAAGACGCTGCCCATCCGGCGACCACGCAATGGCGTTGACAGGCTGGGTCAACGTCCGCGTGTTGAGTGGTACGGCCGCGCCATAGGGGAAGAAGTGTACGCGCAAGTCGGGTGTCGTTACCGCCAGTCGCGTCCATCCCGGATCCATGGCCGCATGTACGATGCCACTGGGTACTACCGGTTGCCAAGCCACCGTACCGTCGCGGTTATACACCGTTGCCGATTCCTGCGTCGCTACAAAGAGTCTGTCCGAGGCCGGCGACCACTGAATGTTCACGCCATTGCCGACGCCAGGATATTCGGCCTGGATCGTATCGTTTTGGGTGCCCCAACGATATCCCAAGGTGGAGAGCGTGGCAACGGAAAGCGTATCTGGTGCCCAGGCCCCCTTCAGTACAGGAGCCCGGTGTTCGCGAAAAATGACGTTGTCGGTGAAGTCGGGGGGGCGCACCTGCGACACGCGGAATCGGTACAGAGAGCCTACAGCCAGATCCGCAACAGGTACGGAGTATCGAAGCCCACGGACGGAGTCGGCCAACAGGCGCCATGTGCGCGTGTCGTTGTCGGTTATCTCAAGGCGAACGGCCGTGGTGTCGTCTACACCGCTCCACTCAACCTCGATGATCGTATCGCGATTGGTATAGAAAATTTCGCCGCCACGAGGGCGGTCGATTGTCAGCTGAGCCTGTAAGGCCATCGGCAGTGCGGCCAGCACTACCAGGATCGTCCAAATCCACGACATGCATTCCCCGATGAATTGTCCCGGGGGTGAATGTACGAATGTTTACGATCAAAACGGTACGTCGGCACCCGTAACAAAAGGCGGCTCGTCCAGCGCATCGAACTGGGCATGATGATAACTCAGGTTAGCAAATCGTGCCAGGTTTTTGTCGTAGTACAACCGAAGGTCTCCCACCGGACCATTCCGCTGCTTCCCAATGATGATTTCGGCGATGTTTTCGGTCGATGCGCCGTCTTCGAATTTTTCGATCTTGTAGTATTCAGGCCGGTGGACGAACATCACGACGTCGGCATCTTGTTCGATGGATCCGGATTCGCGGAGGTCCGACAGCATTGGGCGCTTGTCCGACCGTGACTCCAGGGAGCGGTTCAGCTGTGAAAGGGCGATGACAGGGATGTCGAGTTCCTTGGCCACTTGTTTGAGGGTGTGGGAGATCACGGAGATTTCGCGCTCGCGTGACTCTGCCTTCGGAGCATGCATCAACTGCAGGTAGTCCACGATGACCATGTCAATCTTGTGTTCGATCTTCATGCGACGGCATTTTGCGCGGAACTCCACGGGCGACAATCCTGCGGAGTCATCGATGTAGATCGGCGACTTCATGAGTTTGTCCAATCTGCGCACCAGCTGTTTGCGTTCGTCATCGGTGAGTTTACCGGACCGCAGACGTTGCAGGTTAATCTCGGAATCGGCCGAGATGAAGCGCATCACCAACTGCTGTGCCGACATTTCGAGCGAGAAGATACCGACGGCCTTCCCGGTTGAAGCCGCGTTGCGGGCTATGGATAGGGCGAACGCAGTTTTGCCCATGGAGGGCCTGGCAGCAAGAATGACGAGGTCCGTCTTTTGAAAGCCGCTCAGCATTTCATCGAGTTTTGTGAACCCCGACGGAACACCGGTTACGCCGTCATGGTCGTCACCGAATGTCAGAATGTGCTCCAGAACATTCTTGGCCAACTTCTCCATGCCCGAATAGCTGCGTTTTAGGCGGCGTTCGGCAATGTCGAAGATGCGTTGTTCCGCACGATCCACTTCATCGAGGGCATCGGTGGTTTCGTCGTAACAGTCATTGGCAATCTCCCCTGCCACACGAATCAGCTGGCGTTTCAGATACCGTTCCAGGACGATGCGGGCATGGAATTCGACATTGGCCGACGATACGGCACGCAGGCTGAGGTCCGTCAGTGCAAAGGTGCCACCAACCCGCTCCAGCTGGCCGTCGCGTTGCAGTTCGTTGTTCAGGGTGATAAGGTCGATCGTGACGCCGCGTTCGAACATGGACATCATGGACGAGAAGATGACGCGGTGGTTTTCGTGATAGAAGCACTCTTCATCGACGATTTCAACCACCTTGGAGACTGCATCCTTGTCCACGAGCATGGCCCCCAACACTGCCACTTCGGCGTCGTTGGAATGCGGCGGAATACGTCCGCCACTTTGTTCGATGGTTATTACCTGTGCTTCGGCCCTGCGACGGGCATCACGGTTACGGTCGGCACCGGACCGGTTGTTTGCTGAGCTTGCCATAGACGCAATGTTACCACACCGATGTGGCTTGTTATCCCACGGTTATACGATTCTGTCCACAGGTTATGGGATAACGATTTCCCTCTTCAGCTCGGCGCTGGCATAGAGTGCTTCGACCACTTTCATACGGTCTACCGCTTCATCCACGGTGCTGACTGGCGGCACCAGGCCCTTGGCGGAATTCATGAAGTGCTTCAGCTCGGTCTCATATGTCTTGCGGTAGATACTCAACTGGGCCTTCTGCGCCGTTGGCATGGTGGTTTGGAATTCATTCCCAACACGTTTCACCAGCTTGAACGGATTGATGAACGCACTTCCCTTCTTGCCAAAGACGTTGCAGTAGTAGAGGTCTTCGGCCCGCATGAGCGACCACGACGTTTCGATCGTTGCAACGGCTCCGCTGTCGAACGTCAACATGGCCACCACCACGTCTTCAACACTTTTGGTTTCGTGGTGGAACGTTGAACACGTTACACTTCGCACACGGCCGAAATTGAAGACGTGCAGGATCATGTCAAGCACAACAATTCCAAGGTCCACGAGTACGCCCCCACCGGACTTATCAGCTTGGGCAAGCCACCGTGCGTCTGTTGAACGTTGCTTTACCCAGCCTGCCTTGACATAAAAAACGCTGCCAATATCGCCTCGCTCTACTGCATTTTTCAGCTGAACGACGTCCGGCCGGAAGCGATGGTTCATCCCCACCATCACGGTTACGTCGGCCTCTGCCGCAGCGGTACGGATGGCCGTAGTTTCATCCAGGGTACGGGCAATGGGCCGCTCTACAAACACGTGTTTGCCGGCAGCGATAGCTGCGAGCGTTACGCTGGCATGGGCGTCGGTGCTTGTTGTTACGACCACGGCGTCAACACCTGGCAGGCCCAGTACGTCGTCGACCGTTCTGGCAACATTGGGGATGCCGTATCGGTCGGCAAGGATACGCGCTTTGGACAACTGTTTGTCCACGATGGCAATCAGCCGTACGCCAGCCATGGCAGCCAGGACGGGCAGGTGGATATTTTGGGCGATGTTGCCAGCGCCTACAAGGACGATGCCGAGGGTTTGCATGACTGCAAATCTAGCACTGCCGCGACTACTGCATTGCTGCTTACATCGTGCATGCACCGGAAATGTCCTTTGGGGCAACGGGATCGGCCAATATGGCTGCATGGCCTACAGGCAACATTGGCTTGAACAATGCGATATGGCACTCCATAGGGTGTAAATCCCAGCTCGGGCACCGTGCTACCAAAGATGGCCACCACCGGCAGGCGGCGCGCCGCAGCCAGGTGCATCACGCCCGTATCGTTCGAGACAATGCCGGCACAGGTATCAAGTACATCAATGGTTTGCTCCAGCGTAGAAGCGCCATCGGCACGCTCCACGGTTACGCCAGCGGCAGCTGCTACCGCATCGGCAATCGGGACGTCGGCCGGGCCTCCAACAAGCACGGGGGTTATCCCGTAGTCGTCCACAAGGGTGCGGCATAGTTCGGCAAAACGAATGACGGGCCACTGTTTTGTGGCATGATGTGCCCCCACGGCAAGTGCCCATCGCCGCTGATTTCCACCCGCAGCGCCACCATACCAACCCTGGCGGCGTTCTTGCTCCGTCCATACTTCACATCCGTCCGCGTCCATGGAAAGGGGCCGTGGCTCCAGGGAAGCACAGTACCGGTCAACAACATGAAGGGGACGCTCTGGCCTGCGCTTCAGCCACACCATTGCCAGCTTCTCCATTCGGTGCTTCGACGGCACCACCACGCTGGGCCCAAGGCCCCTGCGCAGCGTGGTCGAGCGGAGATTCCGTTGCAGGTCCACAATGAGGTCATACCGCCCTTCGGGCAGGGATGACAAAAGCTCGAGCTTGCGGGCATCCAGCTCGGCGGCAGGTGGCTGGCGCGGTATCGCCCATACGGACGTCACGTAGGGGTTGTGCTTCCAGACGTCGGCAAACCGTTCGGCCACCACAACGTCAATCCGCGCACCCGGATGAGTACGGGCCAAACGCCGCACCAGCGGCGTCGCAAGTATGACGTCACCAAGAGAGGACAAGCGGATAACAAGAATGGACGTCATGTGGCCCTTTCGCGAACAGCTGCAGCCGTAGACGTTGCGAGGGAAAGGCACTGTTCGCGCGAGCGGACCTCACCACCACGAGGGATACCCTCGTCCCCATTGTGGAGTGTCCCGCCGACGTTTTTGTTGGTACTCGTTGCAGGCCTATTCACACGGACCATGCGATGTAGTATCGTGACCGTCACGCCATGCCAGCCGTGCACATGGAGCTTTTTGTAGATTTGCA
>JALOMA010000080.1 GCA_025455735.1 Candidatus Kapaibacterium sp. | reverse complement strand
CACGCATCACGGCCCAGTCAGCGAACTTCCGATGTTCATCCAGTACGCGTGGAACGAAGGTCTACCCGCATCGGCACAACAACATCGGCGTGATGGTATGGATTTTGAACGATATCCATCCAACTGGACTCCCACAGAGGGCCCGACGCAGTATTTCATCCCGGTGGAAGCATAGCGAGCCGAATCTGACGGAGGACTTCCGAGGCTGCTTCTACAATATTCGTACCGGGACCAAAAATCGCCTTGACGCCTGCATTGTAGAGCTGTTCATAGTCCTTTGGCGGAATGATCCCGCCAGCGACGACGATGATGTCTTCGGCTTCGGCATTCTTCAGACATGCAATCAGTTGTGGTATGAGCGTTTTGTGTCCTGCGGCCTGTGAAGAAACGCCCACGACATGGACGTCGTTATCGGCTGCCATTCGGGCAGCTTCTTCTGGAGTCGAGAACAAGGGGCCCATATCAACGTCGAAGCCCATATCGGCAAACGCCGTAGCAATGACCTTGGCCCCGCGGTCGTGGCCGTCTTGGCCGAGCTTGGCAACCAGCATCCGCGGGCGTCGACCGGTGGCCTGAAGAAACTGTTCTACGTCGTCCAGGACAGACTGGAATGCTGGATCATCGCCATATTGAGCACCGTAAACGCCTTCTATCGTCATTGTCTGGGCCTCGTATCGTGTGAACACACGGGCCATGGCTTCTGAAATCTCACCAACGGTGGCACGGGCTCGGGCTGCATCGACGGCACGTTCCAGGAGATTTCCGGATCCACTCGATGCTGCGTCCGTAATTGCTTGTAAGGCTTTATCAACTGCGCTTGCATCGCGACGTTGCTTCAGCAATGCTAATCGTTGAATCTGCGATTGGCGAACAGCAGTGTTGTCGATGTCAAGAACCTCTATTTCTGGCTCATCGGCAAGCTGATACTTGTTCACTCCAACGATGACCTCTTCGCCCCGATCGATTTTCGCTTGGCGCCGTGCTGCCGACTCTTCTATTCGCATCTTCGGAATGCCAGCCTGGATGGCCTTAGTCATTCCACCAAAGGTCTCCACTTCATCGATCAATTGTTGCGCTTCAGTAACGAGCGCGTTCGTAAGAGACTCAACATAGAACGACCCTCCAAGTGGATCGGCTACGCGGGGAATGTGGGATTCCTCAGCCAGAATGAGCTGTGTATTGCGCGCTATGCGTGCTGACGTTTCGGTGGGCAAACCCAGCGCTTCATCGAACGAATTTGTGTGAAGCGATTGTGTGCCTCCCAGAATGGCCGCCATGGCCTCGATCGTCGTTCGGATAACGTTGTTCGTTGGATCCTGTGCAGTAAGCGACCAGCCCGATGTTTGGCAATGCGTACGTAACAGCAAGCTGGAGCTCTTCTTGGGCTGAAACTGTTCCATAGCCTTGGCCCAAAGGACGCGTGCTGCACGCAGTTTTGACACTTCCATGAAGAAGTTCATACCGATGGCAAAGAAGAACGACAACCGAGGAGCGAACGCATCCACGTCCATGCCCTTCGCCAACGCTGTTCGCACGTATTCGATTCCATCGGCAATGGTAAAGGCCAGTTCCTGCACGGCCGTAGCCCCTGCTTCGTGCATATGATAACCAGAGATGGATATCGAATTGAACTTGGGCATGAATCGGCTGGTGTAGTCAATGATATCGGACACTATACGCATGGATGGTTCTGGCGGATAGATGTACGTATTCCGAACCATGAACTCCTTCAGGATGTCATTCTGAATGGTGCCTGACAATTGCTCTCGCGGCACACCTTGTTCTTCCGCAGCAACGATGAACATAGCCAATATGGGAATGACGGCTCCATTCATCGTCATCGATACGCTCATGACATCCAGTGGGATCGCATCAAACAGAATCTTCATGTCCTCGACGGAGTCGATAGCAACACCAGCTTTGCCAACATCGCCTTCTACCCGAGGGTGGTCTGAATCGTAGCCCCTATGCGTCGCCAGGTCAAACGCAACGGAGAGCCCCTTTTGCCCTGCTGCTAGGGCCTTGCGGTAAAACGCATTGGACTGCTCGGCTGTCGAGAATCCGGCATACTGTCGGATTGTCCATGGCCTATTCGTATACATGGTGGCATATGGCCCACGATGATAGGGGAATATCCCAGGCACGCCGTTAATGTGCTCCAAGCCCGCAACATCCGCAGCGGTATAGAGTGGCTTGAGGGGAATTCCTTCCGCAGTTTGATAGGTCAAGTCCTCGAGGGGGCGATCGCGAAGCTCTTTGCGCGCAAGCTCCGACCATTGTTCCATGGCTGATTTCATACCACAAAGATACGGTTCATTGAGCTGCCGTTCGTGGATTGCGCTTCATCATTCGCACGTTGGGGCCACGTGATGATCCAATGCACCCATCTATACAATGTTGACGAATTCTATCGTTTGTAAGGCTGCTGTTTGTAGCGTTGAGCTTCCTCATGAGATCCACCCTTGTTCTCCCACTTCAGCACCTTATCATACTGTCGCAGTGCAAGCTCGCGTTTGCCCTGCATATCGTATATCTGTCCAATTTTCAGGTTGGTCTTCACCATGAATCCACTCGGATCCTGGTCAAGTGCTCGACTTGCTTCATCAGCCTTGTAGAAATACTTCAACGCCCAGTCGTGATCTCCAGCTATCATTCTACATAAACCGACATAGTACAGGGCTTCTCGTGCCAGATGTCGATCGTGACCAAATGACTTATCCATGTACTGTACCAGGAGCCTCCTCCAGACGGTTTCGGCAGAATCCATGGGGCCAGCGCTAATTAGTGACCGTCCGTAGTATCGCAGGAAATATGAATTGTCGGGATATCGATCAACCAACGACTTCGCCAAGGACTTTGCCTTCGTGTAGTCCTTTTCCCAGTCATAGTAGATCTGAAGTAACACAACCTCGGCTTCTACGTTGGCGTAGCGCGCCTTTCGTGACGCAGCTTCCAGACGGACAATACCCATACGTTTATCACCTGAGGGAACGAAGGCCATAAGCGGTTTGAGTATTGGATTTCGCTCTGGAATTGCTTCGGCGAAATAGTCGAATATTCCCGTTCCGAGCATGATATCATGATTTCCGGGTGCTAGCTGATAACATTGGACGAGGATATCCAGTCCAGTCTTTCCATCAGTTACTGCGTTTAAATACGATTCCCGTTGCGCATAGAATTGGGCGCGATACCCAATCGCACCACCCTTGAAGAACAAAGCACCCACGTCATACGGGTCTTTTTCCAAACGTCGTTCACAGACGGTCAAGACTTGATCAATTTTGTCGAGAAACTTCTGATCGTAACCACGTGCAGAACGATCCAAGCGAATCTGCCAGAACTCGATCATGGCATCGAGGAAGTATCCTGCAGGATTATCTGGATACCGGCGGATGACCTCCGTGAAGTTTGCATGCGCTTGATTGAATTTCAGATTGTATATCAACTGAGCGCCGTTTCGCAGAAGGCTATCAGCATCTGATCTCATCGCAACCCATTGCCCTTGAAGAACAAGAGGCCCTGCCACCAGGCAAAGAACAATACCAAGAATCTGGAATGCGATCATGATTCTATCGAAGAATGGTGTGCGGAAACGCGAGGCGGTGATGTCAGGACAAAACGACGCGCCCGTTCTGCGAGTTCGCGACGTAATCGTGCAGAACGGCTGTAAGCATCAAAGCGTTTGATGCGCGTTGCAAGTAGTGTACAAACGATCAGGACAACGGTCGTAAGCCCACCTGATTCTATGCCGAAGTCGTCGCCGACAAGCCAACGTAATGACGGTTCGATAGTTGAGATATCGAGCCTAGTGATCGATATTCCAATCTCGAGTCCCGATAAGGATCCAAACCACATGGATACCAGAAGATTCCAAACGACGTGAAAAGAAACCGAAGCCCACAAGGAAGCCGTAAAAACTGCCAGGGTTCCCAGAAGTACGCCAGCAAGAAATACATTGATAAAGGATGCAACACTTACTTCTGGATTGAAAGCATGGACAGCACTGAAAAGTACAGATGTCACAAAGACGCTCCATACGTCTCCCATCGCTTCCCTAAGCGTTTCAAACATAGGGCCATGAAACACGAGCTCTTCACCATAGGCACCTAAAACAACGGCAAGGACTACCGAAGCGACATGAATTGGTGCAGCACCACTTCCGGATGACATGGAGTACGTCAAGGTGGCACCCAACCCAAACGCCACGGAGAGAATAAACAGCAGGGAACTGATGCCAATCAATGCTCCAATGACGGCATGGCGTACGGTCATACGGGAAAACCCCATTCCCAGAGCATTGAAGGAACCACCGTGCCGAATTCGTTCAAGACAGAGAAAACCCGCTGTTATGATGCCATACACACACATTGTGTTCAATATTGACGAGTGCGTGAGCAAACCAACCACTACCGTAGCCATTGCAGCAACGGCAATAATTGCGAGACCCAGAATCACGCGAACGGGCCAGTCAAGTAACATGTCTGCAATAAATGGTCGCGCGTTCATGTGGCCAACAAAAGGGCAATCAGCAACATGACTGCCTGTGTAAGCATCCACAGGAGTCCGTCAGAATACAAACGGATACATCCACCAATGAAGGACGCAAGTGATGCCGATAGTGCGATGGTAGGAATCGATTCGTCAGGCAGTGACAATGGCAGGAAGACACAACCCGTGAGCACGCTTGGCACGATGAGCAGAAAAGCACGACCGAATCCAACCCGGAGCATCCATGAGTGGACAAGCCCCCGATAGGCAACGTCTACAAAGAACAATGAGCACATGGCCAATACGATACCCGGAAGAGCTAGCCAAGGCAGGCCCGTCGGTGGGGCAAGCATCATGACAGCGCCAATCCCAAGGCCCAACAAAGCTGTAATGGAGCCCAACACCCAAAGAAGTGGTAGCGCCAACGATCCGCCAATGTAGGTTCCACCCATCGCACGCAGAGTGATGATCCCACCAATAACTGACAAGGCAACAATCAGCATCGGGATTGGCACCCTGGGCCATGTAATTGGGGCACTCATGAGGATCGTTAGTGGCGACAACACGCCAAGGACGATCAAACCAATCGGTATGAGATGATCATGGCGCAAAAACGAAAGCACCTGCCTACTGGGAACATTCACTGGCTTGCTGCCTCTTTGCTTGCAAGGGAAGCGATGTAGGCGCGAACGTGATCTTTCATAGCCTCTTCAACTTCCTCGTGGGCCGTACCCTTAATCATGTGGCCAAGTTGAGGACAGTACGATGCGTAGTCATTTTCGCCACGTCGGCGAATCAGTACTTCATAGTCCTGAAGGTCTGTGCTTGTTGGATTTGTCATGATAGTCTTTCGTTTGTTGTTCAATGGGGGAGAAGTTATCGATATCGGGAGATTTTGGAGGCCACTGATAGACGATCCGGGTCGAGATCAAGGGCTTTTTGCCACGCTCGTACGGCATCATCCAATTGACCGAGAGCTTCGAGGATGTCACCATAGTGATCATAATTTGTTGCAGAACCACCGCGCGCGATAGCACGTTCTATGGCCGAACGAGCAGCATCCAAATCGCCCTGTTTGAAAAGCACCCAAGCGTAGGTATCCAGGTAAGAGGCGCTCCCTGGAACCTGTTGGACAGCTTTCCATGACATCACGCGAGCACGGTCAAGCCGTTGACCTCGTACGGCCAGCGAATATGCGTAGTTGTTGTTTGCCAAATGATTGTCTGGCTCGATGGACAGTGCCCGTTCATAGGCTATGTCGCTCGCTTCTTGAAGTCCTGCCATGTCGCGCAACATTCCGAGTTGCACCCATGCATCGGTATACATGGAATCGATGTGTACCGTATGATCAAACATCACCCGTGCGGCACTGTCGTTGTTCATATTCATACACGCTATTCCCATGAGATAGGGGAATCGGGCGTCTGAACCAAATTGGGGCGCTGTTCGGGCCAACACGTCAAATCCACGCTGCCACTCTCCATTGCTAAACCAGGCTCCGGCAACCTGCAACGGTGCGTCAGCTGTAGCACCCGAGGCCTTGAGACAGGCTTCGAAGCAACGTGCAGCACGACGGTGATCGGCAAGGCGCAGGGACAAGGCCCCAGAAAGGACCATAACAGGCCACGAAGACTGAAATCGTTCCAATGCTCTGTCGACAACGAAGATAAGCGTATCCGTTGGCTGGGGGGCGGCAAAGACAGTGGAATCATCGACGACGTAGGCCAAGGCGGACGTCCAGACGTCGACCTCGCTCTCGGATGGTTGAATCGCGTTCGACCATGCCATGAGGACACGGAGGGCGTCGCCATGACGGTGCAATCGAAAAAGCAATGGGGCGAGGTCGCGTGCAATGGCAGGATTGATCGGGTCCAGAGCTGATGCACCTTCAAGTGCTCTGGCCAACCCTGCATAGTCGCGCAGGCGTGTATAGAGTGCGGCAAGACGCTCGTAGATTGTTACGTCTGGGTCCGTGCGCACGAGCGTCTCGTAGATATCTGCCGCGCGGCGTGCGTTGCGAGGTTCATACAACCTGGCGAGTGTGTATAGTTGTCGCCTATTGGGTTGCAAGGCTCTCAGCCGTTCGTACGCAGCGACGGCATCATCATACCGGCCTTCATTGACGAGGACTTCCGCGAGAAGTTCCCATGCTTCCGCATAGGTGGAGTCCAAACGAGTTGCCAATCGTGCGCTCTCTTGCGCCATCGAGAACTTTCGCAGTTCAATAAGGGAACGCGTCATTGCAGCTGCCGTAACAGCTGAAGAATCGTACCTCAGTGACTGTTGGAACTCCAAAACCGCCTCACCATGACGGTTCCCCATGAGTTGAAGCGTGGAACCGCTAATAAAGTGGTCTTTGGCTCGCCGGGCTGCTACCGCAGAATCGCCTCGGAATGCCATCACTGGTGTGGACATCATGTGGAAAAACACACACAGTCCAACTACGGTGTGAAGTTGGAGGCCTAGTCTCAAGCTTGATCGTTGAACACGGTGCATCGGCGACGATAGACGAACAAACACACGTCCTCGCGTTCGGAGGGGCGTAGTACTACGAAAAAAGCCCGCCGAAGCGAGCTTTTCGTGAAGTTTCGGAAGGGGCGACTTATTTCGCGTTGTTTCCGTACATCACACCTTTACCGGTGAGTTCGCAACGCTTCGACATTGAGGTACTCCGAGGGAGGAATTGGTAATCAAGAACCGCTAACTTACGGGATTATCCCCACAATAGCAAGTGGCGTGCCAGCATTATGTCATGCGATGTACAAACACCACAAAGGCCGAACGAATGACTGGCGTTGTAAGTTTGCAGGCTATGCGCAAATGCGCGTTCAACAATGTTAGGAATGCACCGTGCCTGCCAGAAAGAAGAAGGAATCGGAACTCGTAGTGGCCGTCAAGGAGCCACAGCGACGCAACGTCATTACCGTGCGAGGGGCTCGCGTCAACAATTTGAAAAATGTGAGTTTGGACATACCACGATCCACTCTAACGGTGATAACCGGCGTTTCTGGCTCTGGCAAGTCATCTCTAGCCTTTGACACGCTATATGCAGAAGGACAGCGCCGTTTCGTTGAATCCTTGAGTGCCTATGCTCGGCAGTTCCTTGACAGGATGAACAAGCCTGATGTAGACTCAATTGGAGGGCTCCCACCTGCGGTAGCGATTGAGCAACAAGCGTTCACGAAGAATCCACGATCCACCGTTGGAACCACAACGGAAATCTACGACTACCTACGCTTGTTATATGGAAGGATCGGAACCGTAATCGACAAGGACACAGGAGAGGTCATCAAAAAGGATTCTCCACAGTCTGTAGCCGACGACGTTCTGCAGTGGCCTGAAGAAACGCGATTGTATATCCTGGCAGCACTGCCGCGCGAGCACGCAGCCTTGGACGACGTCAAGGCAGGACTGCGCGCGCGAGGGTTCTCGCGCCTTGTCATCGGCAGCACTACGGACATTGAAGCGCTCGACGACGTAACGTCATTGCCGCATGACGAAACACCTGTTTACATCTTGATTGACAGGCTGGTTCTTCGCCAAAGTGATGAGCTGCGCACGAGACTTACGGACTCCCTTGAGACCGCTTTTTCTGCTGGTAATGGCCGCGTTATCATCCGCCGACTGGCAGGGGGCAAGGCCCCTTTCCATGATGTGTTTTTTAGTTCGCGCTTTGAGAGTGCCTCCAGCCTGACGCAGTACATTGAACCCGAACCACGACTATTCAGCTTCAACAATCCGTTTGGAGCATGTCCTGTATGCCAAGGTTTTGGTCGCAGCGTCGGCATCGATGAAGACCTTGTAGTCCCCAACAAGACCTTACCCATAAAACGCGGTGCCTTGCATCCGTTCCGAGGTGAGACGTTCGGTTCGCATTTGCGAGCGCTGTTCCGCGTTGCAGCCAAGGCAGGACTTCCACTCGATGTTCCCTATAGCGGATTGACCGACGACCAGCGCACACTCCTATGGCAAGGATACGGTGAATATGTCGGCTTGGATGCATTCTTTAAAATGCTGGAGGACAAGTCGTACAAAACCCACTACCGGGTCATGTTGGCCCGCTATCGAGGATATACCAAATGCCATGGTTGTTCAGGTAGCAGGCTTCGGACGGCGGCTCGGCAGGTTTTTGTGGGAGGAATGAATATTCCGTCCATTGTTAATCTGACGTTGGAACAAGCACGGCAACATTTCGATGCTCTACAATTGTCGGATCACCAAGAATCAATTGTTGGCCAAATTCTTCTAGAAATACGGCGGCGACTGGGATTGTTGTGCGATATCGGTTTGGGCTACCTCACGCTCGATCGTCTATCCCATACATTGTCGGGCGGGGAATCACAGCGGATCAATCTTGCAACCTCGCTGGGGTCGGCTCTCGTAGGAACGCTCTACGTGCTTGACGAACCGAGTATTGGACTCCATCCACGCGACACGGGCAGATTACTGCGGATTCTCGAGCGGCTCCGTTCATTGGGGAACACCGTTGTCGTTGTGGAGCATGATCTGGACGTCATTCGAACGGCAGACCATATAGTGGACATTGGACCGGCCGCAGGAGAGTTTGGTGGTTCGGTAATGTTCAATGGGCCTGTGGCAGATCTTATTACCAACGGTGAAACACTGACAGCCGATTATTTGACCGGGCGTCGATCCGTTTCTGTCAAGAATACTCCTCGTAAGGGAACAGGGAAGAGCATTGTGGTGCGGAACCCATTGCATCACAATCTGAGAGGTCAGGATGTGTCCTTCCCACTAGGCTGCATGACGGTCGTGACGGGCGTTTCGGGCTCCGGCAAGAGTTCGCTCGTGCATGACGTGCTGTATGGAGGAATTCAGCGGTTCTTGGGAGGATATACTGGGGAGGTTGGTGCTTGTGAACGAATAGACGGAATGGAGTTCATTGCCAATGCTGTGATGGTCGATCAAACACCTATTGGGCGTAGCACGAGATCCACGCCAGCAACATATACCAAGGTATTCGACCTGATCCGCGACGTCTTCGCCTCAACACAAATCGCCAAACAACTTGGCTGGAAAAGTGGGAGTTTTTCGTTCAACGTCCCCGGTGGGCGATGCGACGTCTGCGAAGGCGAGGGGTCGATTACCGTTGAAATGCAATTCCTTCCAGATATTCAACTACCATGCGAAGCATGCGGCGGAACGCGATATAAGCGGGAAGCGCAACAAATACTCTATCGTGGGAAGAGTATCGTCGACGTACTGGCAATGACGGTTGACGAAGCAATTCTGCACTTTGAGGAATTCCATCGAATCGTGTCGAAGCTCTCCATTTTGAAAGAGGTGGGACTGGGATACATTCGTTTGGGCCAACCCTCCACCAACTTGAGCGGTGGGGAAGCGCAACGCATCAAACTCGCATCATACTTGGACTCTTCAAACGATGGGCATACTCTGTTCTTGTTTGACGAACCAACCACTGGCCTTCACGTGCACGATACAGCAGCCTTGTTGGCTTCGTTCGATCGACTGGTTGAAAAGGGTCATTCGCTCGTCATCATCGAACACAACGTTCACGTGATGGCCCATGCTGATTGGATCATTGACATGGGGCCCGACGGTGGATCGGATGGCGGCAGTGTGGTTGCTGTGGGAACGCCCTCTGTTATAGCTGCCCACCCCAACTCGCACACTGGGGCGGCACTCCGGCAGTTTTACGCAGAGAATGGGCAGTTGCCTGCCAAGAAACGAGCCAAGACAGCCAAAGGAAAGGCATGAAGGCATCCACGGCGCTTCGTGCTGGAGCCAGTCTAGCGACACTTGCCCTGGCGATGTGGTGGCTTGGAACACGTATTTCCGTCGATGCCACACTTGCAGCACTAGGCAACACGCAGCCATTGATGCTGGCCGCTACAGTGCCCGTCATCATTGTATCACACATCGTGCGCGCGTATCGCTGGCAGCTGCTTTTACAGCACGCTGTTTCGATCAATGTCTCAACACTCTTTAGTGGCGTCATGATCGGTTATGCGTTCAACACCGTTCTCACGCGAAGTGGCGAAGTCCTTCGCCCATGGATTGTATCCCGCAAGACCTCAGCGCCCCTTGGAATCCTAATGGGTTCCGTCGTCACGGAACGTGTCATCGATGTGTGTACGCTGGTTCTTGGCGTATGCATGGCTGGAATTTTTGCTCAACCAATCCTCGCCAGCATCGTGCCTTCCTTCTCTGTGAATGACGTCCTGTTGAAACTCGTCCTTCCGATTCTCTTCGTATTCGTCATGATTCTGGTGATCGCGCGATCACCGCTTGGCAAACGCTTCCGCGTTCTTTCAGACGTCGCTCGAGGCATTAGCCTTGATGCTATTCGGCAGCACCCATTGCGCATCGTTTGCCTTACCCTCCTTCTGTGGATGCTCTACATCCTTCCAATGTGGATGATTATCGAGGCTGTTCTTCCAACCAGTTCCTCAAGCTTTCTGGATGCTACCTTGCTGCTGATCGCCGTGTCCATCGCTGTTACCGTAGCACCAACGCCAGGGGCCTTAGGGGTCTATCAGGGCTTTGCCCAAGCAGCTGCCGTGCTCATTCTTGGTGCAACCAGTGATGCTGGTCTTGCCTTCGCTATCGTTGCATGGCTGGTGAACTACGGTATTGCCGTTCTTGTTGGCGCTGCTTGCCTGGCCAACGAGTTTCGTACGGGCCTACGCTGGGCAGATGTCCATAACGCCCGGAACGCCGAATCCTAAGCGACTGTTAGACTGGACGTGAAACATACCATCATCATTGGTGCAGGGTATACGGGTTCAACCTGTGCCCATGCACTCCGCTCAGTTGGAGAGTTGGTTACCGTCTTGGACAAAGCCCGTGGCCCAGGGGGACGTTGTAGCAGGCGCAGGGCCGTTGTCAACGGACAGGATGTTGTTTGGACCCATGGTGCCCATCATATCGACACGGATCACCCTCTCTTTGCCGATTGCGATGACCCGCATGCCGTAATCCGATCGCTCGTTGAACCGGCGATCTTCAGCACCCATGTTCGAGAGATACAACTGCCTCAGCGAGGTGTTAACGTTGTTTGCGATGACGGAATCGTTCATCATGCAGACCGTGTACTGGTAACGATTCCAGTTCCTCAATTCTTGGCCTTGCCACTCGTCGGCAGCACCATTCAGCCAACGTTGATCCAGGACCTCCATTCCATCCAGTACTCTTCGCGGATCGCCTTTCTTCTTGCCGGTACCAACATCACCGACGCCCTTCTGAAGGGGGCCGCGCCACCCAAGAGTGAAATCCGCTGGCATATCACCGAAGAATCGATCTCCGTGCTGACCATCCTGGCACCCCCATCGTGGTCGGAACAGCACTTGGAAGCATCGTTGTCCGACCTTGCCTCCACCACGGAGGCCACCTTGGTCCGCAGTGGTGCTACCATTGCCGCATGCCATGTACATCGCTGGCGTTATGCCCAGCCACGCCAGCAGTCCACTATAGGGCCCATCGTGGATTGCTCGGGCGATGGCCGCATTCTTTTAGCAGGTGATGCCTTCGGGTTGGACGCCTGGAAGGCCGTATCTTTGCACACTCCATTCACTCCATCGACATCATGACACCATCCTCGCATTCCACCGATATCATTGTCATCGGTGCCGGACCCTGCGGTCTGTTCGTTGCCTTCGAAGCCGGCCTTCTTAAAATGCACTGCCACTTCGTCGACTATTTGCCCATACCAGGTGGACAGTGTGCAGAAATCTATCCAAAGAAACCGATTTATGACATTCCAGGCTATCCAAGCGTACTAGCTGGTGATCTCATCTCCAATCTTATGAAGCAGATAGAGCCGTTTCATCCACAGTTTACATTAGGCGAGCGCGCCGAATCGCTTGAAAAACAAGAAGATGGACTCTTTAAGCTAACAACACATCGTGGTACTGTCATTACTGGACACACCGTCATGATTGCTGGCGGCTTGGGATGCTTCGAGCCACGAAAGCCTACGATCGAGAATCTAGCGCAGTATGAAGACCGGGGAGTTGAGTACATTATCCGTGACCCCGAGATGTATCGCGGCAAGACCGTTGTCGTGGGAGGTGGAGGGGATTCGGCATTGGACTGGACCATCGTGCTCGCAGATATCGCCGCATCTGTTACCCTCGTTCACCGCAGTCAATCCTTCCGCGCCGCACCCGATTCGGTTGCAAAGGCTCAGGCCCTGGCTGACGCAGGACGGATTACGATGATAACCGATGCAAACGTGAGCGGCCTGTCGGGAGATGGGGCACTCAAGACTGTTACCCTAACGATGAACGACGGCAGCACCGACGTGCGCAACGCCGATCACTATATACCGCTCTTTGGCCTCTCGCCAAAACTTGGCCCAATCGCTCAATGGGGACTTGCCCTCGATAAGAATGCAATTGCAGTGGAAAACACCACGTTCCAGACTAACGTTGAGGGAATCTATGCCGTTGGTGACATTGCAGAATACCCACACAAGTTAAAGTTAATTCTATGTGGATTTCATGAAGCGGCCATTGCATGCCATGCTACGTATCAACGACGCAATCCCGACAAAAAGCACGTTCTGAAGTATACCACGGTAACGGGCATAACCGAGCTCACATGATGTCCAGTCCGGGCGGACTCGTCCTTGGCATCTTCTTCGTGCTGATCTTTGTTGGTATTTCCTGCACCGTGGATGGAGGACAAACTTCCGACACGTCCTCGGAAGTTGCGTGGAAACGCATAGCTGGCGTAACCATTGCCGATGACTTCCCTGACTATACATCACCAGATTGTTTGGCACTTTGCGACAGCTTACGGGCGGCTGGTGCTACGTGGGTTGCCGTCACGCCTTGTGGATTTCTGGACTCGACCCAGGACGTTTCGGTTTCGTGGACGCGATGGAGTAGTCGAGACTATCGAACAGCTATTGCCAAGATGCGGGCAAAAGGTCTTAAGGTGATGCTGAAGCCATATCTCTTTGCAATGGATTTCTGGACGAAGAAGCAGTGGACAGGAGACATACGGCATAATGATAGCGCATCCCGAAGGGCATTCTTCGATTCCTATCAGTCCTTCATTCTCGACAATGCACGCATCGCCGCGGATGCGCATGTAGAACTGTTCTGTATTGCACTTGAACTACCGCACCTAAGCCACTTCGAGGCCGAGTGGCGATCACTCATTGATACGATCCGTACGGTGTACCGAGGCCCCTTGACATATGCGGCGCATGGGTTGGGGGAGTCGCAGGCAATTCGTTGGTGGGATGCCGTGGACGTTATTGGGGTAAACCTTTACCCCTCGTTAACGGACCAGACTGCACCCGCGGACTCGGTTGTTCGTGCTGGATGGATACCCATCAAACGACAGATGGAGCGATTGTCGAGCATGAATGGGAACAAACCCATTGTTCTTACGGAGGTAGGTTTTCGTAGCGTCAAAAAAGCCATGTTCTCCCCATGGGAATGGCCTGAGCATGGCAGCAGACCCATTGACCATACCGAGCAGGCACAGGCCTATCGCATCCTCGCCGACGAATTGTATGGGGAACAATGGTTTGGGGGAGTGTTTTGGTGGAAGGTGTTTACAGACGGCGCCAAACCTGCCGAAAACGCAGACGGATTTACCCCGCAGGGCAAACCCGCATGGAAAGAAATGTCAGACGGATTTAAGGCGTTTCGTCAATAGACGGTGCCCCCGCAACGCTAATTGAACATGACCCCTAGACCTATCATCACGCTGCCCATCTTTGCTTCAAATCGCTCACTCGCTGGCTGACCATCGACGTCGGCCGTATAGCTCGATACGTTGAAACAATAGCGAACGTCTACAATGACATTCCTGAACAGCCGAACATCAGCACCGACCGACAGTCCATATCCAAATCGGTTGAGCTCGGAATCTCGAATATCTATCTCTACTTCCTGCGTCTGCCCCATAAACGTCTGTCGTATCGTTGACGATGCCCCTACAACATAGTTCACGTGTGGGCCCAAATAAACTGAGGGCTGAACTACACGAGGGTCTCCGAGGGAAAACTTTACCAGAACGGGTATACGAATACTGTTGAATGCTGTGGTTTGTTCACTCTGAACCACTCCGGCTTGGTTTAGCTCGAGCCCAAAGGTCTCGGAAACAAACTGTACTTCAGGCTGAATTCCAAACGTTGCAAAACCGCCATTGTTCAGAAGGAGGAACGCCGAGGCATTCCAGGTGAACCCTGCATGTTCCGACAGGGGAGATCCCTGTGGTGATGCTCCGCCCCGGATTGCCAATCCAGAACCAGCGCGGCCACCAAACCACGTTGTGGGAAGTGCCGAATCGTCACTGGCCCATGCCATGTGGTTGAAAAACACAAGAACGGCTACTGCGACGCTAACCATCCGCTTCATTGGACACCTCAATCATTCGTGAACGTAGTCGCCCTCAGGCAAGGGCGTCTAGCATTTGGAAACAACGACAAACGTACAATGTTGTAGGTCACGATGGTTATCGTCCCCAAAACAAAACAGCCTCCGGTACGACTGGTACGTACACGGAGGCTTCAGGAATCAATGTCGAATGTAGTGTGTTTCGTCCCAGACTGAAGATGTGGCACACCCTGGGAGTTGTCTCGCTTCCAGACTATGACACCTTGTGTGCTGGTGCTCGATGAGGAACGAAAGAGCGTATTGCCAGCAAGGCGACACCCAAAACTAGCCACGTAGACAGCAACTCGGACGGAATTCCCAAACCATACTGCCGTGCAAAGGCCAATCCTGCAGCATATGACATCATCAGACCATCAAATGTCTGGGGATACAGAGACGATCCGTACCATGCCGCTGCATTCGTGGTCAGAAAGAACACTACGCCCGACACGGTACCGCCACCAGCCACGAAGACAATTGGTTTGTCGAGTGTGAAATATCGGCCCAACAGCGCTATTGCGGCGATCGTAGTGTAGACGACCCACTGCGTATCGTGCAGAGCATATCCCGATCCATTCACGAGCCCAAGGGCTGCGTCACCAATCGCCATGGCTGACAAGGGTATCAGGATGGCAAAATACCGCGACGTTATCATTGCACCGCCAAGGAGTGCCATGGCCAGAACTGGGTTGAAGTTCGGCCACGGTGCAATCAATCGGGATACAGCTAAGGTAACGATGATGGCAAGAGCAACCTTGTCGGTACGAGTGTTCAGCATAACGTCTTGGTGGTATATGGGGTGAATCAACCAATTACGGTGGCGCTTCAGCAGTAGTCTATATCAGTTTCCAGCAAGGAAACGAAGGAGAGGACGGAAGAGAGCACCACAAGGGTCTACGCTGCCTTACTTTACATAATGCAGATTATGTTTCCAAGGTGTGAATCGCATATGGCGTCTGGTGTACCACCAGGATTCCTTGACGGATTCAACACCATGCGGTATGCCGTTGAATTACAACGGCATACCGTGGTCACTTCAACAATATTATGCAGGTATGGATTGTCCGAGTGCTTCCGTGACCTTCTCAGCAGCGTCCTTGAGTGTAGCGGCTACAAGGAAGTTCATACCGCTGCGCTTCAGGATGTCGCGAGCTTCTTCGGCATTGGTACCATCCAGGCGAACGATCACAGGGACGGTAACCTTGACTTGTTCCAGGGCCTGCAGGATACCATTTGCAACACGATCACAGCGAACGATACCGCCAAAGATGTTGATGAGCACGGCTTCGACGTTAGGATCACTCATCATGATACGGAAGGCATTAGCGATGCGTTCAACATTGGCACCACCACCCACATCCAAGAAGTTGGCGGGCTTACCACCGGCCAGCTGGATGATGTCCATGGTTCCCATGGCAAGGCCTGCACCGTTGACCATGCAGCCAACATTTCCATCGAGCTTGATGTAGTTCAAGTTGTATTTGCCGGCTTCCACTTCAAGCGGATCTTCTTCTTCGATGTCGCGAAGTGCTTCGAAGTCGGGATGACGATACAGCGCATTGTCATCGAAGTTCACTTTGGCATCCAACGCGATGAATTCGCCATGTACCGTTGCAACCAACGGGTTTACTTCCAACATCGAACAGTCGAGGGCTTCATAAGCGGCATACAGCTTTGTGATGAAGCTTACGAAACTCTTGAAGGCTGCCCCACTGAGTTGAAGGCCAAAACCGAGCCGTCTTGCTTGGAACCCTTGGAATCCAGTAACGGGATCAACCCATTCCTTGATGATTTTCTCGGGTGTATGCTCAGCAACCTCTTCGATCTCGACGCCGCCTTCGGTGGAAACCATGATCAGGTTCTTGCCCGTTTGGCGATCCAGGAGTATCGAGCAGTAGTACTCGTGGCCGATTTGGCATCCTTCTTCGATAAATACACGACGGACGATCTTGCCCTCGGGACCAGTCTGAACTGTCACGAGTTTGTTTCCGATGAGTCCTTTTGCAACCTGATAGGCGCGGTCGGCAATATTGCCCTCGGTAATCACGGTTACGCCGCGCAGTGGCTTGCCAAGAACTTCGATTGTTTCATTGGTCTCAGGATCATGGACTGTTCCCTTTCCACGGCCACCGGCGTGAATCTGGGCCTTGACGACCAAGACATTCACTCCACGCTGGACGAAGTCGGTATAGGCCACTGCACCAGCATCTGTGGCAGAAAACACGGCTTTGCCAGTCAGGACGGGTACGCCGTGGGCGCGTAGCAACTCCTTGGCCTGATACTCATGGATATTCATGGAAGTCCTCGTTGTGATCGGAATGGTGTCTATTTTGCACTGTCAGCGCCGCAAAACTACCAACCTTGAGGCCTATTGCCAAGACACCAATGCGTTACGCCAAGTTCTACCTACCCGTTATCGTTGCCATTCTCGCCTGGCTGACCATTCGTCCGTTGCTGGAGGATCGGTCCTTGGGCAGCCACTATCAGCCTATCCGTTTTTTGCTGACGCCATCCGTGGATGCTCAGGAGATTGCTGCCAATGGCGATTCGTTGATGGCCTACCTTCATAAGGTCACCGGGTATCACTTCCGGTCAAGTGTACCAACCAACTACATTACTGTTGTTGAGTCCTTTGGTGCTGGCAAGGCAGATATTGCCATTATGAACTCATTTTCCTATCTC
>JALOMA010000002.1 GCA_025455735.1 Candidatus Kapaibacterium sp. | reverse complement strand
TGACCAATTTACTGGCGATTTCATGGTACAACCAAGAACTTCCGCTGACAACACCAACTGCGATGATTGCCTGTATTGCTTGTGAATCAAGCACTTAGGCGTCGGCTTTGTATCCCATTGTCTATCGTTGTACCACGTACGCGGTCCCGAGTGGATTCGAACCACTGACTTCCAGCTTCGGAGGCTGGCGTTCTATCCAGCTGAACTACGGGACCAGCTGCTATGACAGAACGCAAAGATACAACTTCGCTGCTTCTTGTTGCCACCTCCGTACACGCATGTTACCGCAGCATGGATTCTGCCAGGAGCTCATAGCTGGCAAGGCGGTCACTATGGTGTTCCGTTATTGTAACGATCGCTATCTCTGATGTTGCCGTGCGTCGCGACAATGTGGCAAGCTGCTCGGCACAGGATGGACCATCGCCAATGATCACTGTGGATCGTCGAAGGTCCGTCAGAAAGCGTTCCTGGCTGTTCATCTGGCTTACCGACAGTCCCGATGGAAAACGCACGTTGCGTCCACGCAAGAAACTGTCAACAAACCAGCGTTCACTGCAATCAGCGATCGACCGCGCCCTCTCCATCGTCGAGGCGCAAAACAGCACCGTTGCAACCATCGTGACTGGCTCCTGGCTCCATACAGAGGGCACGAAGGATCGATAATAGGCTGCAAGCGCTGCATCCATGGACGTTGGGTCGATGAATGCGCCAAAAGCATATGGTAATCCAAGCTGGCCAGCAAGCGTTGCTCCGTCCGTACTCGTGCCCAGCATCCATACCTGTGGCACATCGCCGCCGTCTGGCATGGCTATGACATCGCCGCGAACAGAAGGCGTGCGTTGGTCGCGCAGCAGTGCCAACAACTCTCGAATCCGGGTTGCGGCTTCCCGTGGCCTGCTGTCCAAGGCCTCCATCAACGCTCCATCACCGCCGGGTGCCCGACCCAATCCGGCGTCGATCCGCCCAGGGGCCAACGCCATGGCCACCCTTATGTTCTCTGCAACGGTCATCGGGCGGTGGTTGCCCATCAAAAAGCCACCCGCACCCAGCCGAATACGTTTCGTGCACTGGCTTGCAGCTGCCATCATCATGGCAGGAGCGGTGCCTGCAAACGATGCAGAACCATGATGTTCCGCAAACCAGTATCGATGATATCCCAGTAATTCGGCTTGCCGCACCAGATCCAGTGTTTCCTCCAAAGCCGACGCCGCCGTGCGCCCCTCAACAACGGGTGATTGATCAAGGACCGATAGCTTCATGGAATTTCCTCGACAAGCAACAGCTCCGAAGCGTCGTCCGACGCCACAAACCGTATGGTGCCAACGTCAGCCAACAAGACCTTCCGAACGTCTTCATTCCAACGAACGCCAAGATGGTGAAGCGCATCGCTGGCCTCTGCAATGGATATACGACGCCCCTTTTCAAGAGCAAGAGACCGTAAATGTCGTTTGATGCGGATGATGGTATGCGAATTCATATTGTTTCTGCAAAACTAGGGATCGGCACGCGCTTCAAGGACAGATTCTATCTTTGCTGCCTATGGTACTGCGTGTATTTTCTGTCGTTCTACTCCTTTGGGGCCTGGCTGGACGTTCCAGCCATTGCCAAACTCCCTTCGTTGGGATCGTGAATAGCGATACGATTCGTCTCGATGACTTTTCACGCGAAGTTGGCAGGCGAAGAGCCCTGTCCTCGACGGTTGGCAAGGTTGACGACGGCGCCATCGTAGAAGCCGCATGGAACAGTATCGTTGCCGATGTACTGATTACCCAGGAAGCACGCCGCCGGGGGATTTCCATAAGCCGCGACGAGATGCGGTCCGTTCTTCTGGCCAATCCACCTGATTACATTCGCCAGGGCGTTACCGATGACCGTGGGCGGTTTGATGCTGGGCTGTTCGCGGCCATGATGCTGCAGCCTGACTCACTGGTGCGCGCCCGTGCCGGGAGTTCCGCTCCTTCTTCCGCTGTGCGCGATGAAATCGCCGACTTGACGGCGTCGATGAATGAACTCATCGACCGCGCTCGCATCGCCCTCCTGCGCGATACTGTTCGGAAGGCCGTGATCCGGGAACGTGGCCTGGACTCGGCATCGATGTTCAGGGAGTTTAAAAAGTCGGCGGCAGAATGCCGTGCCGATGTTGTTCTGGTGCCTTGCTCACAATCCACCGAACAGCCTACCGAACCTGAACTACAAACATGGTATGAGCGCCGCTCGTGGGCCTATGCGGTCAAACAACCTATGCGGCGGCTGGCTACTCTTGCGTGGCCGCTGCTGCCTCGCAAAAGTGATACGCTGGCATTGCTGGCCGATGTTCGTCGCTTCGTGAAGGACTGTATGGCCTTGCCATCAGGGCGCAGGCGGGATTCGCTGTTCTACGTTGCCGCAGTCAACACGTCCGCAACAATGACGATGGTTCACCCGGACTCGGCGTCGGTTCGTGCACTTGTTCCCTTACTGGCAAAGAAGAAACCTGGTGATGTGGTTGGCCCCGCTATCGTCCCAGCTGGTGTTGCCGTTGCCCGCCTCGATTCCATTGCAGGCAAAGGATTTCGGGCTGTCGTGATCGTAAGCCCCATTGAGCCTAGCACCAGCGTGGTCGATAGTGTCCTTGCTATCGCCAAAGAAGCCCTCCAGGCATACGACGCCGGCGCACAGCTGGGGTCCGTGGCATCAGCGCACGGGAGAACCATTGAGATGTCGCCGTGGTTTACCGAAGCTGATCGCGTTTACGGATCGTATCGATTGGCAGACGTGGCCTTCCAAACACCTGTTGGCGTGGCATGTGACCTCGTTGACACACCCGACCGTGGTATCGTACTGGCCGTCGTAGCGGATTCACTATCAGGTGGCACCAAACCGTTCGAAGCCGTGCGCGACCTTGTTCGCGAAGAAGTGCTGCGCGAACGCCAATGCCAACAACGCCTACGCTACATGCAAGGAGTGCGGGGCATCTGCAGCCGCACGCCAGAAGGAGTTCTATTCTTGGCGGAACGTCCACCAGACGCCACCATCCTTCGCGAAATCGTCATCAAAGGGAATGGCATGGTGGGTGACGATCGGTTCGATCCTACGCTCGCTGATGTGGCCGTTCATTTGGATGGTCCCGGACTCTACGGCCCCATCCTCGGAGATCTAGGATGGTACATTGTAAACGTAACGTCCATGACACAACCATCATCGGAAGAATTTCCTCTCTATCTTGCTGCCTATGGGGAAGCATTGACTCTCGAAATGGAGACGTCGATCTTCCAAGACTTTGAACGATCTTTACGTCAATCAGCCCGAATACTTGATCAACGATGGATCACCTTTCGTTACTGACGGATGTCGACCTCATCATCGTCGACCTCGGTGGCGTTCTCTACGACATCGACTTTGAACGCACCCGCAAGGCCATGATGGCTCTTGACGGATATAACGGACGCCCGGTTGAATTCAGTGCCGACGTCCAGAACGACCTTTTCCTGCGCGTTGATCGTGGAGAGTTGGTCGTTGACGACTTCCTCGCCGAACTGCGGAAGACGTGGGGCTTCACCTGCTCCGATGATGATCTCATCGATGCATGGAATGCCGTCCTCAAGGAGCCTTTCCCGTGGGCTGTCGATGTGATCCGCGCTATGCGCACCTATGCCAAGGTTGTCCTGCTGTCCAATATTTCGTGGCTACACCTGTGGGTGGCACGCCCACAATGCCGCGACCTTTTCTCGGAATTCGATCGGCTCTATTTTTCGTGTTCGACCGGGCTTCGCAAGCCCGACCCCGAGGCCTTTATTCAAATTCTTCGCGACATGAACGTAGCCGCTGCCCGCACCATCCTCTATGATGATTCCATAGCCAACTGCAAGGTGGCTACGGGACTCGGACTTCACGTTGTGCGCGTCAAGAATCCAGCCGAAGAATTCAAAGGTCTATTGGACTGATAATCCGTCACCGGCGGCCCGGATCAACCTTCGAAGCATCGAGATCTGTCCTAGATGATAGTAGGCATGGTCGATGTTCCCCGCGATGTTCGACCGATACGTGCCATAGCGCTCTTCAACAAATGGCATGTCCAAGGTTGCTTCATCCAGTTGTCGTACACGCTCGCAATACTCGCGAGCCTCTGCCCATATCGTTTCGCGAAATGCATTCCATTCTTCGTCCTGGACAATCTCGGGGTGGGCAAAACTCCGTTGATCATCTGCATTGAGAGTGCCGCCCCGTAGAACATCCAGCTGAGCCTTGGTATAGTAGTGCAAATGATACGCCAATGCGAGAATCGTGTTTGCACCACCTATCTGATGCATGGCTGCGGACAACGGTATGTCGTGAAGGAGGCCCTGAAGATGCACGGACGTCCAGTTTTCGCCGAAATAGAGCCCATGTATGCGGGCTGCAAGAATGTGGGTATTGCTCATGCGGTTGTGTTCGCTCGTACACGTCGGTACCACCATTATTCGGGAAGCGCTTGCCCGCGCGTTTCGCGAGCGAAATAGAGGGTACCGAGTCCAACAACGTAGGCCAGAGCAAACGTTGCAATGGCTTCTCCGTAACCACCGAAGGTTTGCACCAAGGCCCCTGTCGAAATCAACGCAAGGGACGTTACGATTCGGCCACAGTTGAAGGAAATGCCAGCAGCAGATGCCCGCACAATTGTTGGAAAAAGCTCGGCGATGTAGGCAGTCAGTACTCCCTGATTGTATCCGATACACAGCGACAAAAGGAACGTACACCCGTATAGCAATGGCCCAGCCTCGCGTGTTACAAGAAACACCAGCCACGAGAGAAATAGTGCGCCCACATATCCAAATGCAGCAGCGCGCCTTCGGCCAAAGGTGTTCGATGCTGCACCACTAATTAGCCCCCCAACAACGGCACCCGACCCTAACATGGCAACCGTCATGGCCCTCATTGACCGTGCTTGGGCTGCATCGGGCGTGAATGTTGTTACCCACGTCGGCATCCAGGTATATGCACCCCACAAGCCAACCAGCATACTTCCGAACAGCAAGATGGCAATCGTGAGGTCCCGACGGTATTTCCCATGCAGAACGGATTTCTCGGCCGGCGTGATTTCCCGCGCCGTCGTGCGCTCCCACATGTGGGATTCCTTGACGACAAATATCACGCCAACGGCAAGGAGTATCGACGTGCCGCCGAATGCAAAGGCCAACCGATGGTCATGGATGGCCGAGTGAATGAGGCCTACAAGAATAAAACCCATGGGAAAGGCATTGATGAGAATTCCCACCATCCGAGCACGATTGCCCGACGCCCACGCCTCACTCACCAACACGGCCGTCACCAGAAGGATTCCCCCAGCACCAGCCCCCGTAATCAGACGCGACACAGCCAAGAGCTCAACCGATGGCACCACGGCCGTAAATGCCATGCCGATACTACAGGCAAGCACACTCACGAACAGGGAGACCTTACGTCCCAGACGGTCGCCCATCGCACCCAACACAATCCCACCAGCAGCCCAGCCCAGGAGATACGCTGCTCCGCCATACGAACCAACCATCGCTGTCTGGAAGGGGGCCGCGCCACCAAGAAGTTCTGTCGTGATGGCAGGAAGGTAGACGTTGAAGAGCGTGGCCGACAAACCAGCCGCTACCGTGGCCAACCAGGAGATCAAGTACAGGGCGGTTCGATGATGCACGTGCAGTCCCAAAAAAAACATGTGCCGCAAAAATAGCGCAGTGTCAACGTCACAACGTATTTTCGGCCTCCCATCAGCGGTTGTTCGTGCCCTCACGAACATGAAAAGGGAAGTCGGGTGAAATTCCCGCGCGGTTGCGCCGCCGTATCGGTCGACGAATCGTCCACGCCACAAGCAGTCACTGCATCCTTGGATGCGGGAAGACGGACGAAGAGGATGACGCCGAAGCCGGAAGACCTGCCCTGATGGTTCATCGTTGCGGCCTTGCCGCACCGCTGCGCCAACAGCGGTACGATGGATGGCAGCGCATGTGCCCGGCCACCGTCGTTTTTTTACGTCGTGGTCGACAGGCATCGACCGTTCTACGAAAGGACGCTCCCATGCGCCCCCTTGCCCTTGCATGCGCTTTGGCATGCTTTACCATTCCTGCCCTGGCAGGAGATACGCCTTCCCGCCTCTTTCCTACTCCCAAACAACCCGTTCATCTGGCCGCACAAAACGGTTCGATGCATGTGCTTTGTGCACAAGTGGACGAGGACTTCGATGGGCAACAGGATGACGCCGACGCGAATGCTCACTGGCTTTCCCTCGGCACAAGCAGCGCCTCGCGCACGCTTCCCTGGGGCACGTCCGTAAGCAGGCCAGCGTGGTCGCCAGACGGTGAACGCCTGTACATATTCCATGGTGACACCCTCGTGTCCTACGATGTCCAGACCGGCAGCCATGCCACCGTTGATGCCCTCGGTGGTGTCGGTATCACTGTCTTTCCCTCTGGTATCGCGGCAGCAGTTTCCATGCGTCCGTCGTTTACCGACCCAGGAACAGTGCGGCTCGTAAGCCTTCCCGATGGTACGGCCATCCGGACGTTCGACGTCGGTGTCAACCCCGGCTTCATGGCCTCCACCGTGATCGACGACACGCTGCACCTGGCCGTCATCTGTGAAGGTAGCTTCGGCTCGCCAAACAGCGCTCTTCATATCGCCCATTTGGCAACGGATGGCTCAATACTGTATCGCATTGACACCGTCAGTCTCGGTGACACTGGCAACGACATTGCCCTCGATCAAGCTACGGCATGGGTTGCCGTCAATGGCTCGCACACCGTTCTTGCAATCGACGTTCGTACCGGAACGGTTCTGCGCAGCCTACCGACGGGCACGACGGAATTTGACGGCCCACGGCGCGCCATTCCCGTGCAATATCGTGGCCAACCTGCAGTTGCTGTTGGGACGTTTACTGCCGATGTTCGCCTCCTCCACCCAGAATCAGGGGCAACACTTGGTTTGCTGGACGTTGGTGCCAAACCAGAGTATCTTCTGGCCCTTGGGGACTCCCTCTACGTCACGCGCACCTTCGTCAAGGGTGGTTACGCCGTCGACTCTGGCATTGCCGTTTTCTCCCTCACGAACGCCGTCAGCAGTGTCCAGGAATCGTCTTCTTCGGCATCCGTCTGGCCAACGCCCGCATCCACCGTTGTCACGATTGCCGGCATGCGCGCGGAAACCGTGGCCGTAATCAATGCCACCGGCCAACGGATCGACGTCCCACGGCTATCCTCTGGAGAGGACGCGGCCCGCATATCCGTTGCCCACCTTCCAGCAGGCCTCTATTTGGCCATGGATGGCGCCCGCACGGTGCCGTTTTTCATAGCACGATGAACTCTCATGCCCTTGCCGGATCGTAGTCCGGCAAGGGCATTTCTGATGGCAAATGGTTGGTGGTGCCTGCGGGGGATCCATCACCGCCGACTCCGTAGCTTGCACCATGAAGCGAACGATCGTGTTGATAGTCCTGGCTCTTGTCTGCACCGTCAGCTACATGTGGCTTGACATTCCCGTAGCCGTTGCCGTCCACCAGTCGGCTTCGCCATGGATTCGGCTCCTGGGGGCATTCCTGGAAGAGCTTGGCAAATCCCAGTGGTTCCTTGTTCCTACCCTTGTCATCACCATTGCTACGTGGCACAAGCGCTCAACGTCGCCGTTGCCGTGGCATCATGGGGCACTCTTTATGGCGATTGCTGTGTCCGGCATCGCTGCCAACATCATCAAAGTGCTCGCCAGCCGGGCACGCCCTCCGTTGCTTTTTTCGACGGGTGAATACGGTTTCAACTGGCTGGCATTGCACACGGACTTCGCACACAACAGCTTTCCTAGTGGGCATGCAACAACGGGGCTCGCTCTTGCCGTTGTTGGGGCTATGATTCGCCCGCAATGGCGGGTACCGTTTGTTTGCATCGGCATGTCTATTGCCGTGGGAAGAGTGCTCGCCAACGTACACTACCTCAGCGACGTCCTTGCCGGTAGCGCCCTGGGCGCCACTGTTGCCTGGTGGGTTGTACAGCGAATGCAGGCACATCCATCATACCCTAACGCAGATCGTTAAGCCGTGCACGGATATGGTGCAGTCCCGGATTGCGTGGACTTCCAAGACTACCACTACCATCGACCTGGAAGGGGGCCTCGCCTCTCATCGATGTGCCCTCTGCGATGCGCTGGGCAACGATGCGATAGGCCTCGCGGAACGGTATTCCCTGTTTCACCAGATCATCAACGCGGTCCACACTGAAGAGAGAGTCCATTGCTGGCGCGTCCAGCAGTCCTTCCACTGGTTGGATGACAGGAATCACGTGGGCGGCAACGGTAAGGACTGTATGCATTTCGTCGATTGCTGGAATGATGACGTCCTTGATGAACTGTACGTCACGATGATACCCCGACGGAAGATTCTGCAACACCATGGCGATCTGTGTCGGGATCGACTGCAGCCGATTGCATCGCGCGCGTAGCACTTCGAAGACGTCCGGGTTCTTTTTGTGCGGCATGATGCTGGATCCAGTTGTAAAGGCATCGGGTAACGTGATGCATCCATACACGGATGAGGCAAAGTGCACCACATCGGCAGCAAATCGAGCCACCGTTGATGCCACCTGGGCCATCGCCATTGCGGCCAGTCTTTCGGTACGCCCGCGAGCAGCCTGCGCACAAGGGGCCGTGACGTACATTCGATCGAAATTCAATGCCCGCGTGGTCGTGTCCCTGTCCAACGGAAGTCGCGTTCCATATCCCGCCGCGCTCCCAAGTGGATTGGCGTTGGCTGCATCAATGGCCACGTCCAGAACACGCACATCTTCCAAAAGTAGCTCTGCCGTACTACCGAACCAGAGGCCAAAACTGGATGGCATGGCAACTTGATAGTGTGTAAATCCTGGCAATGGCAGGTGAGCGTACTTCTCCGCCAAGCCAAGAAGGATCTCTGCCACACTGATGACCTCGCCTCGTATCGTGCGAAGCTCGTGACGCATGAACAAGGCGATATCCAAGGCCACCTGATCATTGCGGCTGCGACCAGTGTGCACCATTTTTCCCGTATCCCCCAGTCGTTGAACCAGAAGCGCTTCAACGTGCGAATGAATGTCCTCCGCAGCGCTGTCAATGGTACAGCCATGGGCATCAAACTCCGCAAGGATGTCACTCAAGGCGTCCACCAGGGCTGTAGCTGCATCATGGGGAATCAATCCCGTTTGACCAAGCATGGTGGCATGGGCAATGGACCCCACGACGTCCCAACGTGCAAGACGCGTATCCATCTCGCGATCCCTGCCAACGGTGAAATTCTCCATGATGGTATCAATGGCGGTTCCTTTGTCCCAGATCTTCATGATTGCACTCCAAGGTACTGTTCCATAATGGATGTAAGAAGGGGTATGGCTTCGCATACCTCGTCAACGCCGATCCATTCATCAGCGGTGTGGGACCGCGCAGAGTCGCCTGGCCCCACCTTCAGCTTGTTGATCGCCGGCAGCAGGGATTGGTCGCTCATGGTTGGCGATCCATAGGGCCGACGCCCCTTGTCAAGAAATACGCGTACGAGAGGGTGATCTGCCGCAATAGCCGAGGACCTCAATCGCAATGAGCGCGGCTGGACGTCGGCGGCTACGTTGCGTGTAATGATTTCGAGGACTTCTTCGTTCGTATACTGGTCAGTCACCCGAACATCCACCACAAAACGGCATTCGTCCGGTACTACATTGTGCTGTGTTCCAGCCTCAATCTGCGTTACCGTCATGCCAACAGTTCCCAGCGTTGGGCTCACTCGATCAAAGTGATAGGTCTGGAACCAGTTGATATCATCAATGGCTTTATAAATTGCATTACTACCTTCCCTTCGTGCAGCATGGCCTGAGACGCCTTGTGCCGTACAATCCAGAACGATCAATCCACGTTCGGCAATGGCAGGATGCATACCCGTGGGTTCACCAACGAGGGCAAGTGTTATGTTCTCGACAATACCCATCCGAACGAGCATGGCCATACCGTCGTTTCCACTGATTTCTTCTTCGGCGGTGGCTGCGAACATGATATTGGCGGGAAGAGTATCGTGTTTGGCTAAAGCAAGAAAGGTACACAGCATCGTGACCAGTGCACCACCGGCGTCATTGCTACCTAGCCCGTACAAGCGGCCATCAACGATGGTAGGGTCATAAGGATGACGCGTCCATGTTGGTCCTGGCCGAACCGTATCGTGATGTGAATTGAAGAGAATCCATGGTGCGTCGTCAGCTGCCGCCTGATGACGGGCAACAACGTTATTCCCATAACGCTCTGGGGAGAATCCCTGAGTCGTCAGGAGGTCAACCAGATAGTCTGCCGTGGCATCCTCTTGTGTGCTGAAGGATGGGATGGCGATAAGCTGCGAGAGTACCTTGATGGGGTCGATCATTGGATAATGGTGCCTTCCGTGAGTTTGTCATGGCGCGTTATGCGAACGCGGGCCACGCCAGCGTCGAGGGCGTCAAAGGCATTATCGATTTTTGGAATCATGCCACCAGTGATCCTGTTACTCGCCGTCAGCCGTGCGAAGTCGGCACGCGTAAGGATGGGCAGTACGGAGGTTGGATCATTGCGGTCGGTAAGCACGCCAGGAAGCTCGAAGGTATAGATCAGTTCCGTATTGGGGCCCAGGGCCGAAGCACAGGCCGAAGCGATGGTATCGGCATTGGTGTTCAATAGTTGGCCATTGCCGTCGTGGGTGATCGGAGCGCAGACGACGGAGGTGCCAGAGTCTAGGAACATGCGAAGGACGTCCGTGCGCACCGACTCCACGTCGCCGACATAGCCAAAGTCGACGTCTTGAATCGGTCTGCGATGGGCTCGAATGAGGTCCATATCGGCACCACACATCCCAATGCAGGGTACTCCTCGAGCACCAAGGTTGGCTACAATACGTTTGTTGACTGCACCGGCATAGGTCATGACTGCAATGTCCAACGTCGCGGCGTCCGTTACCCGCCTTCCATGTACCATCGTTTGTGGAATACCAAGCTGTTGCGCAAGACGCGTAGCCATGATTCCACCGCCATGAACCAGAACAACAGGACGTTCCAACGCAGCAATACCGTCCAGCAAGGCAGAGAGTGCGGCATCGTCATCAACGACATTGCCACCGATTTTTATGACGATGGTGTTCATAGAGCCCTCAGCATGGCAGCCAGGACTGTCTGCGCAGAGACTACTCGGTTGGCAGCCTCGTCCAAGACGATGGATACATCGGAATCCAAGACGGCATCCTGAACAATGACGTTCCGCCGAACAGGAAGGCAATGCATGAACTTGCCATTGTCCGTTCGTGCCATGGATTCGGTGGTGATTTGCCAGGAGGGGTCGGTGTTGAGAATGGATCCGTACGAGGAATAACTGGACCAGTTCTTGGCGTAAACGAAGTGTGCCCCTTCGAGCGCTTCCCGTTGATTGTGGGTCACGGTGACACCATCGGAAAACTCCGGCGCCAGTTCATAGCCTTCGGGGTGAGCCACAACGAGGTCAACGTTTGCAGCCTTCATCCACTCCACGAAGGAGTTGGGTACGGCTTGGGGAAGCGCCTTTGGGTGAGCAGCCCACGTTAGTACTACCTTTGGCCGCTGGACGGTCTTGTGCTGTTCGATGGTGATGAGATCGGCAAAGGACTGAAGTGGATGACGCGTTGCGCTTTCCAACGAGACGACTGGAACACCGCTGTAGGCAATAAAACTTTCCAGCACGGACTCAGCATAGTCGTAGGCGCGGTCCACAAGTCCAGGAAACGTCCGCAAACCAAGGACGTCACAGTAACGCCCCATAACGCCTGCGGCTTCTTTCATGTGTTCTCCTGCTGCCCCATCCATGATAACACCGTCGCGTGTTTCAATCGTCCACGCATCGCTGCCGGCATTCAGCACAATCACGTCCATCCCTAGGAGTCGCGCAGCTTTTTGCGTGCTCATACGCGTCCGGAGTGATGGGTTCAGGAATAGCAATCCGAGAGTCTTTCGATGTCCCAGCGATGGAGTCAGCCATGGGTCTTCGGCATAGGCGAGAGCTGATGAAAGGATGTCGTTGACGTTCATAACGTCATGAACGGACGTAAATCGTCTCATGAATGCTCCACAGTACAGAGTGTTCGTAATGCCGATGCGGCACGGTCCAGGTCCTCCGGCCGAATGTTCAGCGGAGGCAATAGGCGCACCGTTGCCGGTGTTGATGCGTTTCCTGTGAGGATACGATGATGCTCCACCAACGCGGAACGAATGGCCGATGAAGGTTGAGCGGTATCAATGCCAATCATCAGGCCCCTACCGCGCACCTCAAGGACACCTGGGATGTCCCTCAAAGCCTCCATCATGCGAGTTCCTGCAGCGGCTGCTTGCTCTTGCAGGCCCTCAGCCATCAACGTTTCCATGACGGCAACCACGGCGGCCGAAGCCAAGTGATTACCGCCAAATGTGGTTCCCAGCATGCCTTCGCGCACGCCCAACCCTGGGTGAACAAGGAGGCCACCCACAGGAAATCCGTTGCCGATGCCTTTTGCAACGGTGATCAAAGGGGGACGAATTCCAGCATGCTGGTGGGCGAAGAATCGGCCCGTGCGGCCCACGCCAGACTGCACTTCATCCAGAATCAGCATTGTTCCATATCTGCTGCAGAGCGTGTCCAAACCACGGAGTGCGTCATCTGCAGGAACTTGGATTCCACCCACACCTTGGATGCCCTCAATAATGACGGCAGCTACATCTCCTTGGGCAAGTTCCTGCTCCACTGCTTGAAGGTCCACGAAGTCCACGAACACCACGTGCGGTGTTTCGTTCACTGGGGCTACGATACGTGGATTGTCCGTTGTTGCGACAGCCAGCGCAGTGCGACCATGAAATGCCCCACGAAAGGCCACAACACGTTTTCTGCCAGTAATGAAGGAGGCCAGTTTGATGGCATTTTCATTAGCCTCGGCTCCGGAATTCACCATAAAGAACCGGTAGTCATCATAGCCTGATGCTTCGCCAACCAAAGCTGCAGCACGCTCCTGAATGGGAATACGCACGGAGTTGCTGTAGAAACCCAGGGTTTGCAACTGGCTGCCAACCACGGCCACGTAGTGCGGGTGGGAATGTCCGATGGAAATCACGGCATGGCCACCATAAAGGTCCAGGTACTGTGTGCCATGCACGTCCTCGACGATGGAGCCACGGCCCCTTGCCAGCTCGATATTGAGGAGTGCGTAGACGGGAAGAGGATGCATGTCAGTATGCCCTTCCACGATGAATCAGACCCGCTGTTTCGTCCAAGCCCATTGCTAGATTCATGTTCTGCACGGCCTGCCCCGATGCGCCCTTCAAGAGGTTGTCGATCACAGACACGATCAATGCCGTGCCACCCCGCTGGTCCACACCTATGGCTGCATAACTTGTTCCAACAACACGTTTCATATCTGGAAGATCGTCAACGACCGTCGTCATGGGGTGGTCGGTATACCAGGACGTCAGTATATCTCGAACATGTGTTCCATCGGGAATAGTTACAATGATCGAAGCAATGATTCCTCGCGTCCAGTTGCCGCGCATCGGCGTGAAGACAATGTCGTCCACTCCCAAGAGTGTTCGGATTTCAGAAAGGTGTTGATGGTCAAACTGTTTATAAACACTTATATTATCGGATCGCCACGAGAAATGGGTGGTTTCGGTTGGTTTCTGTCCAGCACCAGTCGAGCCTGTCAGGGCTGTAACGACGGGAGATGACGTAAGAACACCAGCACGTGCAAGGGGTAGCAGACCCAGTTCGATACAGGTTGCAAAACATCCGGGGTTGGCGATACGTCGTGACGATCGAATGACGGAGCGAGAAGCCTCGGGAAGGCCGTACGTCCAGGATGGATCCAGGCGATAATCGGCGCTGAGGTCAACGACAAGCCGATCTTCGGGCTGTGGATGCGTCATCAGCCATTGGCTGGAAGCACCATGTCCTTGGCATAAGAAGAGGACATCCGTAGCATCGGGGACGTGCTCTGCAAAGGTGTGGTGGGCCATCATCAGGAGGTCCGGATGAATGTCCGTAAGTGCCTTTCCCGCGGAGCTTGCACTTACGGGAACAACTTGTGAGATCGACGGATGAGCGGAGAGAATGCGAATAAGCTCGCCACCGGTATAGCCAGCGGCACCAACGATGGTGGCAATCATGCGTGTTTGCTCCGGGCTATTGAAGAGGCAATGGCGGAAATGGTTGCAAAGCCTCGGGCGTCGGCACCAGTCCAGGCGCGATTCTCTTCGCCATAGGTTGCCACGCGCGAAGCCATGAGATCGTATGGGGAGTCAACGCCCAATACCTCAAACCCATATGGCTGAAGGTTCATATGGACGGTTCCCGTAACAAAGCGTTGTGCGTCGGCGAAGAATGCTTCGATGCTTCGCATGGACTCATCCAGGAATTGGCCTTCATGGAGAAGCTGACCATACCAAAGGGCCAGCTGGTCCTTGAGCTGGAGCTGCCACTTGGACAGCGTATGTTTTTCCAATGCATGATGTGCCGCAATCGTGAGGAGCGCGGCGGGGGCCTCATAGGCTACGCGGCCCTTGATGCCAAGAATCGTGTCGCCAACGTGCATTCCTCTTCCCAGCCGAAACGATGCGCCGAGAGCGTTCAACCGACGTAAGAGCTCTACTGGTGGGAGTGGCTCACCGTCAAGGGCTCCAGGAATCCCCTTCTCAAAGGAAAGCGTGAGGGATCGCGGTTCTCGTTCGGCAACAACCTGCTCGGATGGCCAGGCATGGGCTGGCAAGGGAAGGTGGGACGTCAGTGTTTCGCGCCCACCAATCGTGGTGCCCCACAATCCTTGATTGATGGAATAAGCTGCTTTCTCCCAATCTCCTGCTACACCATGCTGTTGAAGGTAGGCGATTTCTTCGTCTCGCTGGAGAGCCTTGTCTCGGATGGGAGTGATGATCTCAATTTCCGGGCAAAGGATACGGAAAATGACGTCAAAACGGATTTGGTCATTGCCAGCTCCCGTACTCCCATGGGCAATGTGTGTTGCTCCAATGGCCTTTGCGTGTTCGGCAATGGCGATTGCCTGCACAACGCGTTCAGCACTCACCGATAGCGGATAGCCATTGTTCTTAAGCACATTACCAGCTATGCACCAACGAAGAACCGAATCGAAGAGTGCCTGCGTACGGTCAAGCGTAGCGTGGCTGGCCACCGAACATTGTCGTGCCCGCTTGGCAATGGCCTCAAGATCGGCAGGGGAGAACCCGCCGGTGTCAACGATAACCGTATGGACGGTCATGCCGTAGTCCACGGCTAGCAGGCGGGCGCAGTATGTGGTATCCAGGCCACCAGAGAAGGCGAGGAGGACAGTATTCATGGTTGTTGTGGGATGGGGATGTCGATGTGAACGAGGGCCGCCACCGTCGATGACGTTTCCTCCGAAGGATCGAAGAGCATGCCAGTGCAGAGGCACATCTTCCGTGATGTTCGTTCAAGGATATCGTGATTCGGACAGCTGCAGCAGCCATTCCAGAAGTCCTCGTCCTGAGTGAGGTCCAGAAAGTGAGCAGGACGGTATCCGAGCTCGCTATTGATTTTCATGACGGCTGCCGATGTCGTAATCCCGAAGATCTTGGCGTCAGGATAGCGGCTTCGGCTGAGGTCGAAGGCCGCGCGTTTGATGTGCCGGGCAAGATTGTGCTTGCGGAATTCGGGCTTGACGATGAGGCCCGAGTTGGCGACATATCGACCATGTTCCCATGTTTCGATGTAGCAAAATCCAGCAAAGGTGCCCGCGGATGTAACGGCAATGATTGCCTTCCCCTCGCGCATCTTCGACTGCACATATTCTGGTGTACGGCGGGCGATGCCCGTACCGCGCTGTTGGGCAGCAAGGAAAATGGTTTCGACGATTTCTTCGGCGAAATGTTCGTGACGCTCGTCGGCGACACATACCAAAAAGTCCATCGGGCAACCTTTGGGTTGTCGGTGGCAAAAACATGAAGGGTACAACGCTTGGAGCCCAGGCCCCTTTCAAGAAGGAGCAAGCAGCCAGCGTGGCATGGAGGAGGAAGGGGTTTAATTACGGGAAGTCGCGGTCGGCTGTAGCGTGAGAAAAGCAATCACGGGCCGAGGGGGCTTCGCTGCGGGGGCGGTCTGAACGTCAACGACGGGGCATCGCGACGAGCTGCCGGGCTTCCCGCAGCACAAGTCGTCGTCGAGCCTGTACATGAATATGATGCGTCGTTGGAATCATTGGAATTGTTGTGGGCGCAAAAATGGACAAGTCTATTGTGTTGCGCAAATCAACCTTCAATAACGTTTCTTAGACAATGGAGATGTCGGAGTGAAGGTGATTGTTCTTTTCGCGTGATTCTTCTGCCAACCGCTGTTTGAAGGCAATAATTTTGGCATGAAGGGAGGTATCGGCGATGGAGAGCATTTCGATGGCAAGGATGCCTGCATTCCTTCCACCACCAATGGCAACGGTCGCAACTGGAACGCCAGCAGGCATTTGAACGATGCTCATCAGCGAGTCCAAACCGCGCAATTGTTTCGTGGGAATGGGAACACCGATGACGGGAAGTGGAGAGAATGCAGCGATCATGCCAGGTAGATGTGCGGACCCCCCAGCTCCGGCAATGATGACCTTGATACCACGCTCATGAGCAGTGGCACCATAGGTAGCCATATCGTGAGGTGTACGGTGGGCACTGACGACGCGGAGCTCGAAAGGAACATCGAATTCTTCGCAGATCAGGGCTGCATCACGCATAACGGGCAAGTCGGAATCGCTGCCCATGATGATACCAACAAGCGGTTGTGTGGTCATGACGGTGTAAACTGATTGTCGCGTGCGCGTTTGATGATTCCTATGAGGCTTTGTCTTCCAAGCCCAGTGGATGCGGAGGTAGCGACGACGTCGATGGCGAATCGACATTGGGAAACCACACCACGTACTTGTTCCGTACGAGCTTCAACGTCGGAGTCGCGCAGTTTATCGCACTTCGTGAGGGCAACAACAAAAGGTTTACCAGCAAACTCCAACGATTCAAGCATGGAGAGATCCATGGGCATAGGATCGTGACGGGCATCAATGAGGGCAATTACCGTACGCACATTCATACGATGCGCCACGTAGGCTTGAATGAGCGTTGAAAACTCACCGCGGCGGACTTTCGAGACAGCCGCGTATCCGTATCCTGGGAGGTCGACGAAACAGACGCCAAGATCGGTCAGAAAGAAGTTTGCTTCTTGGGTCTTTCCTGGCGTTTGGCTTACACGCGCAACCATACCAGTGCGAAGGATGGCGTTAATCAGCGAGGACTTACCTACGTTGGAACGCCCCACCATAGCTACTTCGGGATAGCTGTGGTCGGGAAATTGGTCTGGTTTGGCAGCTCCCAAGAGAAACTGCGCCGAAATGGAATCGTGTGCCATAAAACGGAAACGCCGGGTCGGTCCGACCCGGCGTTGTATATCCTTCGTAGTAACCTATCAGGCGTTTTCGGTAGATTGATCAGCTGCATCGGCTGCAGGTGCATCATCGCCAGTTGGGGCTGCAGCTGGTGATTCTGCTACTGCTGTATCGGCCGCTGGTGCTTCTGCTACCGCTGTCTCTGGAGCAGCTGTTTCTTCCACGTCCGTTTCAACAACAGGCGCTGCAACATCTGCTACGGGTGCTGCCACAGCTGGGGCAGCTGGAGCCGTACGAACGAGTGGGCGCTTGGGCTTGGCAGGAGCCTTTGCCCGCGTGGTGCTCGACACGCGACCATCAACGGGGTTCGACCAATCGACGAGTTCGATCATTGCCTCGGGAGCATTATCGCCACGGCGAATGCCGAGTTTTACGATACGCGTATAACCACCGTTGCGTTCAGCAACGAGGGGGGCAATCGAGTCAAACAGTTCTTGAAGAACGGCTTTGTTCCGAATGAAACGGCCTACCATACGGCGGCTGTGCACATCCAGACCCTTGATTGCGCCGCTGCGCTCGGCAACATGGGCGTTCTTTGCGCGGGTAATCAGGTGTTCGGCGAAAGGACGTAGTTCTTTTGCCTTGGCAACAGTGGTGGTAAGGCGCTTATGCTCGAACAGCGCCGTAGCCAGATTCGCCATTAGGGAGCGCTTGTGGCTGGCAGTGCGCTTCAGCTTCCGTCCGGCAACGTTGTGTCTCATGATCTACTCGTTCAGATTTCGTGTATGTGACTCACTCAGCCTTTGGCTCTTCACGCAAGTATGGCTCTACGTCCATGCCAAAGTGAAGACCATTGGTGTAAACAACCTCGTTCAGTTCCGCGAGCGATTTGCGGCCAAAGTTGCGGAATTTCAACAGGTCGGATTCTTGGAGGCTCACCAGGTCGGCTAACGTCTTGATGCTGGCAGCCTTGAGGCAATTGTGGGCTCGTACGGACAACTCAAGCTCGTCTACTGGTTGAAGCAGAAGGCGGCGAACACGTGCCCATTCAGCTTTACCACCCTTGGCATCGGCATCCGATGGCGCTTCGGTAAGGAATCCACTATCAGGTGTAGGAACGGAAACCTTCTTCGCGCCAAGGAAAAGTGCAATGTGGTCATTGAGAATGTCCGCACCTTGCTGCACAGCTTCCCATGCCGTAATGGAGCCATCTGTAGTAACATCCAGGACGAGCTTTTCATAGTCGGTCTTTTGACCGACCCGGAATGGCTCGACCTGATAAATAACGTTTTTGATTGGCGTAAAGATCGCATCAACAGCGATCATGCCGATGGGGAATTCCGTCGTCACCTGTTCTTCGGCAGGTACATATCCCTTACCGCGACCAACGCGCAGCTCTACATCAAAGTCTGCATCATCGGCAAGCGTTGCGATTTTTTTCTCAGGATCAAGGACGATGACATCCGGGTTCGCGTCGGCAATATCCTGCCCCGTCCATACGCCAGGGCCCTTCTTGCGGAAATTAATCCGGGCGATGCCGCGAGGATCATTCACCTGCAGGCGAATTTCCTTCAAGTTCAGGATTATCTCGCACATGTCTTCCGTGACGCCAGGAATGGTCTGGAACTCATGCAGTACATCGCTGATTTTTACGCCAACGATGGCCGATCCTTGGATCGAAGAAAGCAATACGCGCCGGAATGCGTTGCCAATTGTTACACCATAGCCCTCTTCGAGGGGGTGCAATACCAGGCGCGCATGATACTGGCTTCCGACTTCTTCGATCTGTACCTTTTCGGGCAGAAGCATGCTTGTGTTCATGGTGCTTGTTCTCGCGTTGCTGATCGTGTTTAACTAAACGGCAAGACGGCAGCCAAAGGCTACCGTTGCCAAAAACGGAACCGATAGAAGGCG
Source organism: Candidatus Kapaibacterium sp. (assembly GCA_025455735.1). Classification (GTDB taxonomy): domain Bacteria; phylum Bacteroidota; class Ignavibacteria; order Kapaibacteriales; family Kapaibacteriaceae; genus JALHPC01. Next base: position 15,351 of record JALOMA010000002.1, on the reverse strand, counting down.
CAACGTTAGACGCGACGCTTCTTCGGTGGACGACATCCGTTGTGCGGAAGTGGTGTTTGATCGACAATCGCCAGGACTTCCAAGCCCGCTGCCGTAAGTGCACGAATCGCAGCTTCGCGGCCGGATCCAGGGCCCTTTACGACGACGTCGACTTTACGGAGGCCCATTTCATAGGCTTCACGCGCTGCCTTGTCGGCCGATACCTGAGCGGCATAGGGCGTGTTTTTCTTGGATCCACGGAATCCGTTCTTTCCGGCGGATGACCAGGAAAGTGCATTGCCGTAGGTGTCCGTGATTGTCACAATCACGTTATTGAACGTTGCACGTACGAACACTTTGCCGTGTACGTCGGCGACGATTTTCCGCTTTACGCGCTTTTTCGCAACTGCCATGATGGTCTGTAGTAAGTCGTTGTCGATCGAAATTGAACACTCGCCAGCACAATGCCAGCATGAGCGGTCTTACTTCCTCGCTGCCTTCTTCTTTCCTGCAACGGTCTTCCGCTTGCCCTTGCGGGTGCGTGAGTTCGTCCGTGTACGCTGTCCGCGCACTGGCAACCCACGGCGGTGACGCAACCCACGATAACATCCGATGTCCATCAGACGCTTAATGTTGAGTTGTACCTCCGAGCGAAGCTGACCTTCAGTTTTATACTCGGCAATAACCTGACGGATACGTGCTATCTCATCATCCGACCACGTGTTGACACGCTTCGTCGGGTCGATGCCAGCCTTATCCAGAACAGCTTCGCTGGTCTTGCGACCAACACCGAAGATGTAGGTGAGGGCAATAATGCCCCGCTTGTTTTTCGGTAAATCGATGCCTGCAATACGGGCCACGGTTCGTCTCCCAATTATCCCTGACGTTGCTTGAAACGGGGATTCTTCTTGTTGATGATGTAGACCTTGCCCTTACGGCGCACGATCTTGTCGTCTGGACTCCGCTTTTTAACGGAAGCTTGAACTTTCATCTGAATTCTCCTACTGTCGACTGTTTACTGTTCGTTGTTGAAGGGGGCCGTGGCTCACTTGTAGCGATAAACGATCCGCCCTTTGGTCAAATCGTAGGGACTCATCTCGACAGTTACCTTGTCCCCAAGAAATATTCGAATGAAATTCATTCGCATCTTTCCTGATACATGGCAATGGATCTCATGTCCATTCTCCAACTTCACACGAAACTGTGTGTTAGGGAGAGTGTCGATGATGGTTCCATCAACTCGAATCAAATCGCTACGTGCCATGAAGTCCGTTCAGGTTAATCGAGTTTCGTCAGTATCCGTGGTGTTCCACCGTCAATGGCAATTGTGTGCTCGAAGTGAGCCGCAGCCTTGCCGTCTGCCGTATACACCGTCCAACCGTCATTCGCAGTGTGAACATGATAGAGTCCCGTGTTCACCATCGGTTCAATCGCGAGAACCATTCCTTTTCGCAACTTCACGTTGGGATATCGTGATCGATGCAACAAACCAGGCACAAAATTAGGCACTGGAGGCTCTTCATGGAGATGGCGACCAACGCCATGACCAACCAATTCTCGCACAACCGAAAAGCCAGCGGACTCTACACGCGTTTGCACAGCCTTGGCAATGTCGTAAACACGTCCACCTTCGATCGCTGCCGCAATGCCATCCATCAACGAGGCCTGCGTTACATCCAATAGTCTCTGTTTTTCAGTGCTAATTTCTCCCACACCATACGTGTAGGCACTATCACCAAAAAAGCCATTGAGCTGGACGCCACAGTCAACCGACACGATCTGACCAGCTTTCAACTGACGATTGCCAGGGATTCCGTGCACCACCTCTTCATCGATACTGATGCATAGTGAGGCTGGAAATTCCTGTCCGTCAACGGCATAACCCTTGAACGCCGGCACGCCACCCTTCGTACGGATGAAGTCTTCTGCAATGGCATCAAGTTCGATGGTTGTTACACCTGGTCGTACATGAGGCCGCAGAACCTCAAACGTTTCAGCAACAATCCTACAGGCCGCCCCGATGCTGGAGACGTCTTCGGTTGTATACTGGACCGTCTGGATGTCGGCAACTGCCATTAGACGCTCGCCCCTGCACGGCCACGAATCTTACCCGACTTCATGAAACCATCATAATGGCGCATCAGGAGGTGGGATTCGATTTGCTGCAGCGTATCCAAAGCAACACCAACAATGATGAGAATACTGGTGCCACCAAAGAAGTCTGCAAAACCGACAGGAACGTTCAGAATCGAAATGGCAAACGTTGGCATAATCGCAATGACAGCAAGAAACATTGCACCAGGCAACGTAATGCGTGTCAAGATGTTCTCCATGTAGTCGGCCGTAGCCTGGCCAGGTCGAACACCGGGAATAAACCCACCGCTCTTCTTCAGATTATCAGCCACATCCTTCGGATTGAAGGCAATCGCTGTGTAGAAATACGTGAAGAAGAGAATCATGAGCGAGAACATGATGGCATACACAAGGTTACCCTGTGCAAACCATCCGGCAACCGATTGCAGCGTACTGTTCGATGGGAACAGTGTTGCTATGGTCGCGGGAATGAACAGAATGGACTGGGCAAAGATGATTGGCATGACACCAGCTGTGTTTACACGAAGTGGGATATACTGTGTGTCTCCTCCCATCACCTTACGGCCTACGACACGTTTGGCACGTTGTACGGGAATGCGTCGTGCACCCTGTGTAATGAGAATAACACCAGCAATAACCGCGACAACACCTGTCAGAAGCAGAATGTCTACCACCCAAATGCGTGAGCCATTTTCCCACAATTCAAACATCTGCTTGATGGTAACGGGGAACCGTGCAACGATGCCGATAAAGATGATAAGGGAGATACCATTGCCAATACCACGATCCGTAATCTGCTCGCCAAGCCACATGAGAACCATCGTGCCGGCAGTCATGATCATGATGGATGACAGAATCCATAAGAAGGACGGATCAACAACAGCCGCACCATCTCCACCGGACGTGCCAATAATCTTGGTAGTCACACCCCATGCCTGCAAGGCGGCGATGAGCACTGTCAAATAGCGTGTATACTGGTTGATCTTGCGACGACCATCTTCCCCCTCACGTTGGATCTTTTGCAACTCGGGCAAAACGACGCCAGCGATCTGGAGGATAATACTCGCGGAAATATACGGCATGATGCCTAGGGCGAAGATGGCAGCATTGGAGAATGCACCACCAACAAACATATCGTACATGCCAAAAAGGCCGCTCGCTGCACCACTTGCGTTCGCTGCCTGAAGAGCATCGACATTGACGCCCGGAATCGTTATGAACGACCCAATGCGCACAGCGAGCAACACCCCAAGGGTGAAGAGAATTCGCTGGCGCAGTTCGTCGATCTGGAAGATATTCCGGATTGTTTGTATCAACTTACTCATTGACCGTTACGCTCCCTCCTGCGGACTCGATCTTCTGCTTGGCAGTTGCAGAAACTTTGGCGGCCGTTACACTCAATGCAACAGAAATGTCGCCATTGCCGAGGATCTTCACAGGAGCGGACTTTTTACGAGTGACGCCAAGTGTGTAGAGAAGTTCGGGCGTTACAGATCCGCTCAGCTTGTTTGCTTCAGCAAGCTCTTGAAGACGAGCTACATTGACGACTTCGTACACGATCCTGTCCGGATTCGAGAACCCAAACTTCGGTACACGCCGTGTCAACGGCATTTGGCCGCCTTCAAAGCCTGGGCTTTGGCTGTAGTTGCTGCGTGACTGGTGTCCCTTGTGACCGCGTGTGGACGTGCCACCGTGTCCAGAGCCAGCACCACGGCCAACGCGCTTCTTCTTGTGGCGGGAGCCGGGAGCGTAGGTAAGGTTTCCAACGTGCTTCATGGTCGTCACTCTTAGGGATTAGTCAGCAATTTCTTCAACCGTAACAAGATGCCGAACAACATTGATCATGCCAAGAATCTGTTCGTTCTTAGGCTTGATTGAAACGTAGTTCGGACGGCCAAGGCCAAGGGCCTTGATCGTGTCTTTTTGGTTCTGCAACGAACCAATAATCGAGCGCGTTTGCGTAATCTTCAATTTCATGATGGTATCCTCGTTACGAATCAGCCGTGTAGGACTTTTTCGATGCTTACGCCGCGGCGGGCAGCAACGGAAGCTGCATCCTCAAGCTGCATCAGAGCTTGCATTGCAGCTTTCACCGTGTTGTGCGGGTTGGATGAACCTTGGCTCTTCGTGAGAACGTCACGCACACCTGCCAATTCAAGGATAGCACGAACTCCGCCGGCCGCAATAACGCCCGTACCAGGTGTGGCGGGACGTATCAGAACCTTTGCAGCTCCAAACTTACCCAACACTTCGTGAGGAATCGTACCGTTCTGGACCCTCACCTTGACAACCGACTTCTTGGCTGCCTCCGTGGCCTTCGTCACGGCGTCGGATACTTCACCAGCCTTGCCGAGACCGTAGCCAACATGTCCATTTTCATCGCCTACAACGACGATGGCCGAGAAGTTGAATCGACGACCGCCCTTGACTACCTTGGCCGTACGACCAACATAGACAATCTTGTCCTTGAGGTTCAGCTCCGATACTTTTTGCTTTGCCACTGACAGTTCTCCGTTGAATACTAAATCAGAAGTCGAGTCCGCCTTCGCGAGCTCCGTCAGCCAGTGCCTTGACACGGCCGTGATACAGGAAGCCATTGCGGTCGAAAGCTACCTTGGACACGTTCGCACTTTTTGCACGCTCGGCCAGGACCTGACCCACAATCTTACTGCAGTCAGTCTTTGTCATCTCAGCTGTGATGCGACCACGTACATCCTTGTCGACAGTCGAAGCCGATACAACAGTGACACCCTTGATATCATCAATCACTTGGGCATAAATGTGATTGAGCGAACGATACACGCTGAGACGAAGACGATCTGCCGACGTCGTGATGTGCTTCCGGACACTTTTTTTGCGACGCGTATGCGTTGCATTCTTGAGGTTGGTGCGATTCATGGTCGTATTCTTCCTTCTTACTTACCTGCCGACTTACCGGCCTTACGACGGATGTATTCGCCTTCGTAACGAATACCCTTGCCTTTGTATGGTTCCGGTGGGCGAACCTTACGAACCTTGGAAGCAACCTCTCCAATGAGTTGCTTGTCGATTCCCTTGACAGCAACCGTCGTCGGTGTTCCCACAGCAAATTCTACGCCATCAGGTGGGATGAACATGATTGGATGCGAGTATCCTACGTTCAACACGAGATTCTTTCCACGCATCTCAGCCTTGAATCCAACACCTTCGATGGTGAGGTTCTTCGTGAATCCATTCGAAACACCTTCTACCATCCACGCAATCGATGCACGCGTCAAACCATGCAGGGCACGCACATGCTTATCATCGTTCGCGCGGGTAAACGTGAGTTCCGTACCGTTCACAACAGGCGTGATTGTTTCGCTAATGGCGAACGTAAGCTGTCCCTTTGGGCCCTTGACCGTGCAGATGCCATTTGCAAATGACACCTGTACGTTGGACGGGACTACTATCGGCTTTTTTCCGACTCGTGACATTGTTAAGGCTCCTTCGCGTGCTTACCAGATGGTGCAGAGAATTTCACCGCCGAGATTCTCACGGCGCGCTTGCTTGTCCGTCATGACGCCTTTCGACGTTGACACAATGGCAATTCCAAGACCATTGTGAACGCGTGGCAACTTGTCGGCAGGTGCATAAATGCGACGCCCAGGCTTGCTAACCCGACGTACTTCGCGGAACACTGGTTGACCCAGATAGTACCGAAGCTTGACCTGAATGACACCCTGTTTGGAATCGTCCACTTTCTCAAAATCTGCGATAAACCCTTGGTCCTTCAGGATCTGGGCAATAGCTAGCTTGAGATTGGAACTGGGGACCTCAATGGTCTTGTGCTTCGCGGTCGAACCGTTGCGGATCCGCGTAAGGAAGTCGGCGATGGTATCTGTAACCGGCATAGTAGTAATCGCTTTTTTTCGTTATCAGGGAGAACTGTACGGCTTACCAGCTGCTCTTGCGAACGCCAGGAATCTTGCCTTCCAGAGCCAAGAGGCGGAACATGTTTCGGCACAAACCAAACTTCCGGTATACACCGCGTCCGCGTCCTGTCATGTTGCACCGAGTGCGAACACGCGTTGGAGCGCTGTTACGAGGAAGCTTCTGCAAGCCTACCATATCACCAGCTGCCTTGAGTTCTGCGCGCTTTTGAGCGTACTTTTCAGCAAGGCGCTTGCGCTTCTCGTTCCGTGCAATAATGCTCTTCTTTGCCATTTCTCAGTCCCGTTTGCGGAATGGAAAACCAAACTCTTGGAGAAGAGCATAGGCCTCTTCATCCGTTTTCGCAGAGGTCACGAACGAAACGTCCATGCCCGTGATGCGCGATACCTTGTCGACATCAATTTCAGGGAAAATGATCTGCTCCTTGATGCCCAGCGTGTAGTTTCCACGGCCGTCAAAGCTTCTATCAGGAAAGCCACGGAAGTCGCGAACACGTGGTGCTGCAATGTTGATCAAACGATCAAGGAACTCAAACATGCGTGCGCGACGAAGTGTGACGCGCGTGCCAATTGGCATGTGCTCGCGAAGTTTGAAGTTTGCGATGGACTTCTTGGCCCGTGTCACTGCTGGACGCTGACCAGTAATCAGCTCCAGTTCGTTTACGGCAGACTGTAGGGCTTTTTGGTCCTGCGTCGCCTGACCAACACCGATGTTGATCGTGATCTTCTCGAGACGAGGTACTTCCATAACCGACGAGTAGTTGAAGCGTTTCATCAGAGCTGGTACAACCGACTCCTTGTAGAACGCTGCCAACCGTGCCGGTGCAACCTGTGCCGTCACCTCTTCGAGGCGTGGCCCTTCGGGCTTGAAGTCTACCTTCTTTACTACGGTTTTCGCCATGATTCGATATCCTTCGGGGGCTTAGTCGAGTGCTTTCTTCGTGGTCTTGGCAATACGCGTTACTTTTCGCTTGCCGTTTTCGCCAATCTCAACCTTGATCGAGACACGCGTTGGGTTTCCGTTGTCATCGACAAGCATAACGTTGCTGACGTGAATCGGCGCAGCCTGCTTGATGAGACCGCCATTGGGATTCTCTTGCGAAGGACGCACTGCCTTGGTGCGCATGTTGACGCCTTCAACGAGAACCATTTGACGCTCTGGATATACTTCCAGAACACGGCCAATGAGGGGCTTGCGATCCTTGTTTGTGGCTTCGCCAGACTTCCGGTAGCCGCTTCCCTTGCCAGCGATGACCATCACACGGTCATTCTTTTTGATCTTGAGTTTCATGTCGCTATCCCTTACAGCACTTCTGGTGCTAGAGAAATGATCTTCATGAAACCGCGCTCACGGAGTTCGCGGGCCACTGGCCCGAAAATGCGCGTACCACGCGGATCATTGTTGTTATTGATAATGACGGCTGCATTTTCGTCGAATCGTATGTACGAGCCATCCCGACGGCGGATTTCTTTCTTCGTACGAACAACAACGGCTTTACAGACTTCGCCCTTTTTCACCGTTCCTGCAGGCAGTGCAGCCTTGACAGAACAAACGATAATGTCACCAACATTGGCATACCGCTTGCCGTGTCCACCAAGTACGCGAATACAGCGTAAGCGGCGCGCGCCAGAATTATCGGCGACTACGAGATTTGATTCTTCTTGTACCATGACCGTTCTTCCTTATTGCGCGCGTTCGATGATCTCGACAAGCGCCCAGCGCTTCCGTGCACTGAGGGGACGTGACTCAATCACACGAACCGTGTCACCAATCTGACACTGATTCGTTTCGTCATGAGCCATTACCTTCTTTGTACGCTTGAAGTACTTCTTGTACAGAGGATGAGCCACCTGACGTTCGATCGCTACCACGATCGTTTTGTCTGCCTTGTTGCTCACAACCTTACCCGTACGAACCTTCTTGCCAGTCGTTGTTGTTGTCGTGTCTGCCATGATATCACCTTTCCTTCTCAGTTACCGGACAGTTCACGCTGGCGAAGAACCGTCTTCATCCGGGCGATGTTCTTCCGCATGGTCTTGATCGTTGCCGAACTCTGAAGTTGGCCTAACGAAAGTTGAAACCTGTTGCGCGTAAGCGTTTCTTCTGTTTCTACAATCGTTCTACGCAATTCGTCAAGCGGCATGTCCCGGTAGATCTCTGCTTGTACTGCTTTCATGTCGCTTAACCCTCCACGAGATCAACACGTTGAACAAACTTGCACTTGATCGGCAACTTGTGCGATGCAAGTCGTACGGCTTCCTCGGCACGCTCACGCGTTACACCGTCGATTTCGAACAGAATCCGTCCAGGTCGAATTGGCGCTACCCAGAACTCCGGGTTACCTTTACCTGAACCCATTCGAACTTCGGCTGGCTTCTTGGTGACTGGTTTGTCGGGGAAAATGCGAATCCAGACCTTACCGTCACGGCGTAGATAACGGTTGATGGCAATACGTGCCGATTCGATTTGACGATTGGTAATCCACGCTGATTCCAGCGCCTTGAGACCAAACGATCCGAATGCGACCTGTGAACCACGCTCCGCCTTGCCACGAATGCGGCCGCGCTGCGTCTTCCGGTGTTTTACTCTTTTAGGGATAAGCATGGGAATCTATCCGTTAGCTACTTGTGCTCAATCTTTGGTTGCCTGTTTGCCGATAACTTCGCCACGGCAAATCCAGACCTTGATACCGATGGACCCGTACACAGTTTCTGCACGACCTTGCGCATAATCAATGTCCGCGCGAAGCGTGTGCAACGGCACGCGACCTTCTTTGTATTGTTCAGTTCGACTCATGTCAGCACCACCAAGGCGGCCTGAACACATAACACGCACGCCTTCGGCGCCTACACGCATCGTGCTGCTTACTGCGTTCTTCATTGCACGGCGGAACGATATCCGTCCCTCAAGCTGCGCTGCAATGTTATCAGCAACCAACTGTGCGTCGAGTTCAGGACGTTTGATCTCGCTGATGAGAATCTTCACTTCCTTCTTTGTAAGCTTCCGTAGCTCTTCTTCCAGCTGGGAAATATCCTTACCAGAACGACCGATGATGACACCTGGCCTGGACGTGTTGATCGTAATACGGAGTTGCTTCGCTGTTCTCTCGACAATGACACGCGCCACACCAGCCTTCTTCAGACGGCTCTTGATGTAGTTGCGTACCATGAGGTCCTCTTGCAACTTGTCTGCAACGTTTCGCTCATCGAACCAGTTTGCTTCCCACTGGCGGATGATACCTAAACGTAGACCGATCGGATTCGTTTTCTGACCCAAGGATAGGCTCCTGCTGTTACTGTTTCACCGAGACAACAATTGTGAGGTGGTGCGAACGCTTGCGGATGCGATATGCTCTGCCCATCGGAGCTGGCGATATCCTCTTGAGCGTTGGACCGCCATCAACAAAACACTCCTTGACATAGATGCTTTCGGGATCTACTCCCGCATCCTTGTTCTGGAGATTGCTGATGGCCGATTTCAGCGTTAGCTCAGCTGCTGCTGCTGCCATCTTGTCGCTAAATCGCAACAAGTTCAGAGCTTGAGCAGCAGACTTGCCGCGAATGAGATCGACAACCAACCGCATCTTGCGTGGTGACGACCTGTTATACCGTTTTACTGCGCGTGCTTCCATCGTTCACGTCCGTGTTATTTCTTGCCCGATTTGAGATCCTTGCGGTTGCCAGCATGGCCACGGTATGTCCGCGTAGGCGCAAATTCACCCAGCTTGTGACCAACCATGTTCTCCGTCACATAGACAGGAATGAACTTGTTGCCGTTGTGTACCGCAAACGTATGACCAACGAAGTACGGAGCGATGGTCGAAGAACGTGACCATGTCTTGATCACCGTCTTCTTGTTCGAAGCGTTCATCACTTCGACCTTCTTCATCAACTTGTAGGAGATGAAGGGTTCTTTTTTGAGTGAACGTGGCATTGAGCGATTTCCTTCGTGTTCCTGACTTCGTGAGATTATTTGCGACGACGAATGATGAGATCCGACGAAGCCTTCTTCTTCTTGCGAGTTTTGAGGCCCTTAGCCAGTTGACCCCATGGCGAGCGCAAGTGCTGACGCCCACCACCCGACTTCGAACGACCTTCACCACCACCGTTGGGGTGGTCAATTGGGTTCATGGCCATACCGCGGGTTTGAGGACGGATGCCAAACCAACGCATGCGTCCAGCCTTGCCATACTGAATGTTCTCATGCTGCGGATTGCTGAGGGTACCGAGAGTAGCCTTACAATCGCCTGGCACCATGCGGATCTCACCAGAAGGCAGCTTAAGCTGAGCCATTCCATTATCCATGCCAACGAGCTGCGCACTAGTACCTGCAGCGCGAGCCATTTGGCCACCCTTACCTGGCTTCAATTCGATGTTGTGTACAAAGAGACCGACAGGAATCTTGCGCAAAGGCATCGTATTACCGTCACGGAGTTCCGCCTTTTCGCTAGAAACAATCGTGTCTCCCACCTTCAACTTGTGAGGGGCAAGGATGTATCGCTTTTCGCCGTCTGCATACTGCACCAAGGCAATACGGCATGTACGGTTGGGGTCATATTCAATAGTCAATACCTGCGCTGGAACGTCAAGCTTGTTGCGCTTGAAGTCGATAACACGGTACATCCTCTTGTGTCCGCCACCACGGTGACGCGATGTGATACGACCAGTATTGTTTCGTCCGCCGCTCTTTTTGATTGGCTCCAGAAGACTCTTCTCTGGACGGCTGGCCGTTACTTCGTCGAAGGTTGCAACGGAGTAAAAGCGTGTTCCAGGGGTAATCGGCTTAAGGGTACGAATGCTCATGCTGTTATTCCTCCGTTCCGCCTTCACCGGCGACGATGTCAATCGTCTGGCCAGCGACCAGCGTTACATATGCTTTCTTACGGAGATTCGTTTTGCCACGCATCAAACCACGCTTTGTAAAGCGGGACTTGACCTTGCCCTTGACGCGTACCGTACGCACCTCGGCGACGTCCACGTCGAACATCTGCTTGATGGCGGCCTTGATTTGAAGCTTGTTTGAGGTTGGATCCACTTCGAAGACGTATTGACCGGCATGACCGACCTTCGTTGCCTTCTCCGTGATCACGGGTTTTCTGAGTACGGTGATCATTGGATCCGTTCCTTAGTTGCTGCCAAACGATTGTTCGAGCGTCTGCAAAGCGCTCTTGAAAACAAGAAGTTTGCCGTGATTCAAGACATCGTATGTCGATATCTTATCTGCCGGAAACGTCGTCACTCCAGGGATGTTCCGCGCGGAGCGTACAACGTTGTCGTCCGCCTTGGGCAGCAGAACAAGAACCTTCCGTCCATCCAAGGACAAGTTCTTCAGCATTGCCACAAAATCACGCGTCTTGGGTGCGCTCATGCTGAAGTCATCAACAACATGAACGTTGTTCTCGCGAGCACGAAGCGACAGTGCTGACTTCCGAGCAAGCCGGCGAACCTTCACAGGCAGTTCTACACGGTACAAGTGCGGCACAGGTCCATGAATGGTACCACCACCAGGCAACAATGGAGAGCGATTCGAGCCACGACGTGCCCCGCCCGTTCCCTTTTGTTTGAATGGCTTCTTGCCGCCACCACGTACTTCCGTACGCGTCTTAGTCTTGGCCGTGCCCTGACGACGGTGTGCCAGGTAGGCGCGAACTGCCAAATACATGGCATGTTCGTTCGGCTCGATGCCGAACACGCTCTCAGGGAGTTCTACCGAACCCGCCTTGGCGCCGTCTTTAGTGATGACTTCTACGGTCATGATCGTTTCTTTTACAGCTTGACAATTTCAACCAGTGCGTTGATGGCGCCAGGCACGCTGCCTCGAACCATCAAGAGGTTTTGTTCCGGCATAATGCGGATAACCTCAATATTGCGCACCGTAATGCGCGTACCACCCATTCGACCCGCCATCCGCATGCCCTTGAACACGCGTGATGGATACGAAGACGAACCAATCGAACCAGGGGCTCGAGGACGGTCGCTTTGACCGTGCGTTGTCATACCCACACCACCGAAGTGGTGCCGGCGTACAACGCCCTGAAAGCCTTTACCCTTGCTTGTAGAGGACACCTTGATTTTATCGCCAATCGAGAAGTTCTCAACGGTAAGCACATCACCAAGGAACACCTTGTTTGCCAACTGCCGGAATTCTTTCAAATGACGCATCGGTGCCAGATTTGCCTTCACGAAGTGACCTAACCGTGGGCGGTTGGCCTTGCGTTCGGCAATCTCTTCAAAGCCGATTTGAACGGCATCGTAGCCGTCTGATTCTTTCGTCTTTACATGTACAACGGGGCACGGGCCAGCTTCAATCACGGTGACTGGCACAAAATTGCCGTCTTCCGTGAAGATGCTCGTCATTCCGAGCTTCCGTCCTAGAATTGCACTCATGGCTTCGATCCTGTTTAGACTTTCACTTCGACATCAACGCCAGCTGGCAGCTCCAGGCGCATTAGCGCATCGATCGTCTTCTGCGTGCTGCTGAAGATGTCGATTAGACGCTTGTGAACACGTGCTTCGAATTGCTCACGCGACTTCTTGTCGACGTGAGGTGAACGGAGCACCGTATACACGGACTTCTCTGTCGGCAGCGGAATAGGGCCCGACACCACGGCGCCCGTCTGCTTGACGGTCCGGACAATGCGCTCCGCTGAGCGATCGATCAAATTGTGATCGTACGAGCGTAGCTTGATGCGAATGCGTTGCGTGGCCACTCGATTATTCTCCAGGTTTCGTTCACTGGTTCGGAGACAAAAAAGAGGGAAGGTGAACCTTCCCTCTTCCTGTGTCCGTAGGTGTCTTTTTATTCAACAATGCTCGTTACAACGCCGGCGCCTACTGTACGACCGCCTTCGCGAATAGCGAAACGCAAGCCTTCTTCCATGGCCACCGGTGTGATGAGCTCAACTTCCAAGTTGTCGATATTGTCGCCAGGCATGATCATCTCAACGCCAGAAGGAAGATTCAGGACACCCGTTACGTCCGTAGTACGGAAGTAGAACTGTGGGCGGTATCCGTTAAAGAATGGCGTGTGACGGCCACCTTCTTCTTTCGAGAGTACGTATGCCTGTGCCTTGAACTTGTGGTGCGGCGTGATCGACGATGGCTTGGCAATAACCATACCACGCTCGATTTCTTCCTTGTCTACACCACGAAGCAGAAGACCAACGTTGTCACCAGCTTGACCTTCGTCAAGAAGCTTACGGAACATTTCAATGCCCGTAACTGTGGACTTCTTCTTAAGACCAAAACCGACGATTTCAACTTCTTCGTTAACCTTGACGATACCACGCTCGATACGTCCCGTTGCTACCGTACCACGACCTGTGATCGAGAATACGTCTTCAACTGGCATCAAGAATGGCTTGTCAACATCACGAACTGGCGTTTCAACGTACGAGTCAACAGCGTCCATGAGTGCGAAGATGCACTGAAGGTCGGCGTGGTCACCCGTCGTGTCAGCTGCCGATGCTGCTTCAAGGGCCTTGAGTGCCGATCCCTTGACGATCGGAATGTCGTCTCCAGGGAACTCATACTTGGACAACAACTCACGGATTTCGAGTTCTACAAGGTCAACCAACTCAGGGTCGGCGATATCAACCTTGTTCATGAACACAACAATACGTGGCACACCAACCTGACGAGCAAGCAGGATGTGCTCGCGTGTTTGTGGCATCGGACCATCCGTTGCTGCTACCACGAGAATTGCACCGTCCATCTGGGCGGCACCCGTGATCATGTTCTTGACGTAGTCAGCGTGGCCAGGGCAGTCAACGTGTGCATAGTGACGGTTCGCCGTCTCATATTCCACGTGAGCCGTAGCAATCGTGATACCACGTGCACGCTCTTCAGGTGCATTATCGATTGAATCGAACGAACGCTTCTCGGCCAAACCCTTGACCGCGAGCGACATCGTGATGGCAGCCGTCAGAGTCGTCTTGCCGTGGTCAACGTGACCAATCGTGCCGACGTTTACGTGCGGCTTGTTCCGTTCGAATTTCTCTTTTGCCATCGTGCAAACTCCTACAGAGAACGAGGTGATTGTTGTGGGCGGTGGGATGCTACGTCTACTCCGACCGTTTTGGAGTAGACGACAAACATACGGAAAAAAATCAATATGACAAGCAAAAAAAACGCTAGGCTACCAACTCACGAACAATAATTTCGTTGTTGGTGGCCGCAGCATCTGCTACGTCACAGGTACTGTTCTCTTAACGCCGGCCGACGGCGGGTTCGTAATGGCTAAACACCATTGTGTATGAACCACGTCCCTGCGTTAGGGAACGCAACTGCGTTACGTAGCCGAATAGCTGCGACAGCGGTACATTCGCCGTAACAACTTGCAGGATGTCGCGGGATTCGATCCCTTCTATCCTGCCGTACCGTGAGCTGAGGTCGGCAATGACCTCTCCCACGTACTCCTCGGGCGTAACTACTTCCACTTTAAACACCGGCTCCATTGTTACCGGCACCCCACCTCGGACTGCGTCCTTGGTGGCCATGGAAGAAGCGATGGCATAAGCCATCTCTGTTGCGTCTTCTTCGTTGTATGCCGCATCGACCAGGACCGCCACAATATCAATCATGGGGTATCCTGCGACGGGGCCAACCTTGAGTGCTTCCAAAGCACCCTGTTCGACACTTCGTATGAACTGTTCCGGAAGAATTCCGGGCGGCAACTCGTTGAGAAACTCATTGCCTTTACCCGACACATTGGGCCGCACTTCAATAGTCACTACGCCAAACTGGCTTTTCGTGCCTACGGAGCGAATAAAGGAGCCTTCGTGCCGCGATGGTGACGTTATCGTTTCACGATATGCCACCTGTGGTTTGCCCACTTTGACGGGAACGTTAAATTCCCTTTTGAGACGGTCAACTAAAATCTCTAAATGCAGTTCGCCTACACCAGAAATGATTGTTTGACCAGACTCTGCATCGATATGGAATCGAAACGTCGGATCTTCTTCAGAGAGCCGAAGTAAGGACTCCGCCAGTTTTTCCTGGTCTGCGAGTGTTTTCGCTTCAATGCTTTGATTGATGACAGGGTCGGCGAACGATATTCTTTCAAGCAGGATGGGAGCTTTGGCGTCGCACAATGTGTCTCCCGTGCGTGTAAAACGCAACGCTGGGATTGCTACAATGTCTCCTGCATACGCTTCGTCGATTTCATCCCGCTTGTTGGCACGCATCCTGAGCAGTTTTCCTGCCCTCTCCTTCTTATCGTTCGTAACGTTGAAGATTTGCTCGCCTGCCTTCAATGTCCCGCTATAGATGCGAACAAAGGTCAAACGTCCAACAAATGGATCTGATAAAATTTTGAATGCCAAGGCCGACAGTGGCTCATCATCCTTTGGCGCCCTTGTAAGCTCAC
>JALOMA010000079.1 GCA_025455735.1 Candidatus Kapaibacterium sp. | reverse complement strand
ATAGTGTCCAACCTGGCTGCCTCTGCAGCCCTTTCCAGCTCCACGTCATTTTGAGCCTGAAACTGTGGATTTTCGATGATCTCGGCGTGGGAGTACGTAATAGGGATCTTCGTCGACTTTAGGTCACTTGGCAGAAACTTCTCAAGGCCCACATTGACATTGACATTCCAGTTCGTGACTGCACGGCGATTACCGAATCGTTCTTCAAGCTTGTGGAAATTGGGAGCGGTATGGTTGTATGCCATGGTAATATCGCCGAGGTCAGCAAGCTTTAACGTTGCACTCCCGACGGCAGCCCAATCTACGTCGTCCACTGGGTCAACCAGTCGAAGCTCATTCACCCACATAGAGGTTGACAGCTCATTCGGAAATCGTTCCGCAGGGTTGGCAACGCCAAAACCAACAAAGTTCAAACGGGTTAGAATGGGACTACCCTTAATGGCAAAGATTGCCAGCGGATCATTTGGCACAGGAAACTCCTGCCGCTGATCGCGCAACGCGCCCTCTCGAACCTGCTTGATGGCGGTAAGTTCGGCCATGATAATACGTAAGTCCTGCCACCCCCGAACGAGAGGCCGACGATACTCGTAATAGTTGGCAGAGTCGATCCCAAAACGGATAAAACAATATGCAGGAGGTACGCTGCCAGGAACAACACGTTCCGGCATGGTTTGATCACCGTGGATAAAAAACGCAAGCTCGCGGTAGAAGAAGATGTCGGTTTGATTGAACGTTCGAACAGTCATTCGTTCTTCCCCGTATCGGAGTGAGCGAACGTTGACGACCAACGACTGTTCATTAAAGAATATGTCCTGATTGGGATCAGGGTTCTGTAGCTGCCGTGGTGGTTGCACACTTGGTGGCATGGTGTAGAAATCTGGTGCAGCCGAGTTCTCTTCGCGGTTTACGTAGGCAACTTGCATAACGGAGTCCTGCGGCGTCGCTTGCGGAAGGAACGAATGCGATCGCAACCAGAACGTTCCAATCATTCCCCATTCTGCAATTTGGAGCTTGACCGTTCCACCTTGGGCATGTAGACGGACGTACTGCACATTGGTAAACAATGGCGAGCCAACAACGCTATCTGGCCTACGGATAGGAATACGATACTGGAACCAACCTTTGTCCGGATTGCCGCCAACAATCTGCGGATTGCTGGCTGGGTCGGGCGTTAGGTTGATTTCATACCGAAAGTACGAGTTGTCAAGAGATATGGTCTGGCCATTGTTACGGTTGAGGATTTCCGTATCAGGAAATCTGCCGAGCTCAGCTTGGGTTGCGTTGCCCTCGTAGTTGTTATAGCGAATGAACTGGCTCTCCTGCTGTATCGTTCGATCTGCCGAGAAGTCGAAGAAATAATCATCCCGGGCAGGGTCCGACTCGCGATTCAATGGATCAGGGTAGGTTGTTTGTTCAAGCGCATTGGAAAGCGTATCGATACCAACGTCTTCGCCTTCCTCAATGTTGTTATTAGGTGGAAAGCGGTCTTCCGTATTAAGACGCTGGTTGCCGATCACATCTTCCGAGATCTGTCCGAGGTCGATATAAAGCTTACTCTGTCCAGGTTCATACGCTTCCACGCGCATGAAGATTTCAATGAATTCGACGTTTTCATTGTCAAGATTCTGACTAAACGACGGCAGGAATCGCATCATTCCGCCCCACGTTCGGTATTTATTTTCTCGTAGGTATTGTTCCGTTTGTGCCCGCACCAGTAACGAATCCGGGTCGTTCCACCGTGGATTTCCTGGGTCAAGAAACTGCGGGTTGTTGTTGTGGATACCTCTCACGGTGGGTTCGAAGGCAAACCTCAGTGGATTGATATTTGCTCGACCTTGAATTCGAGCCCTGTTGGGATACACATCTGCTTGTGGAACGTCGGGAACGAACTTCTGATACCAGAACGTGCGGGCGCGGTATTTGGAAGCGGTAGTATCGTCCGGCCAAAGTCCCGTATGGTCTGGTGCGGATGCATGCGACCATATGGAGACACCAGTGCCAAATGGAATGACACGCTTTGCGGCTTCGAAGTTGTCGAGATAGGCGACCCCTTTTCCGGCGTCAGAGACAATCGTCGAAAGACGTTTATTAGGAGTTGGCGCAACGAGCGCCCACTCACCCTGAGCTGTGAAGTTGGACTTCTCCTTAGTACTGAAAAGTGGCAGGTCGTCCAGGAGTTTCGTAAGCCATGGAAGTTCTGCGTTGAGCTTCGTATCAAAACCAAGCATGAAATTAGCATTCGGTTCGGCCCCTGGCTGAACCTGGTCTACTATTGCGGCTTGGTCGAAATTCATCATGGTCATACCAATGCTGCTGCTGATCTTCCTCTTGTTGTACAGCAACATGTCGGCACGTAAACCTGCAAGCGTTCGCGTCGTCAGGTTAAAGACGTCATTTTGTTCGAACTCGACGTTGAGATTGGCATTGGGCAACGTCGCACGCGGGTTGAGAAGGGTTATGCTACCAGAATAGTAGTCCACGGTGTAGTCGGTGCCCTCGCGAAGGGGCAATCCATCCAACGTTGCACGTACCGAGCCTGGAGCAACGTTGAATCCCATTTGCAACCTATTATTTCCTACCGTCCCCGATGCTTCGGCCGATATCACGAAACGGTCCTTCGCCGTTACCAAACGAGCTGCCACATCAGTTGTGTCGTAAATCTCGTTAAAGACATACTGTTCGGCGATGTCTGCATTGCCACGAGCGCGGAAGTACTCGCGTATGCCTTCACGAAACGGTTCAAGGCTTGGGAAGGTAATCTCGCCACGTTGAGCGTCGAATAGTGGTGGACGTGCGTCAAAGACACCGTCGGGGGGGGCGGCACCCGTCCCGTTGTTCACTTGGTCCACGCGGAAGATGGTCACAATCTTATCCGGCGCTCCAGCAAGAACATCCGTTGAATCGTTCGTATTCCTGAAGTACCACATGCCAATTCTGGCATCTTGGGCGTTCACATTACTGGCACCGATTGCATATCGATTACGCATCTGGCGCTTCCAGATCGTTCGGAAGCCTGGTTGCAGCTGGGGGCGAGCAATAAGCTTAAGCATAAGCGTATCGCCAGGACGGGAATTGCTCGTGAGGTTTCCGTAATACACATCATCGGCAGTGTCTGCCGTTGGACCTTCAATACGATACGACACGGCATAGGTCCGGTCGGGACGGAAGTTGAGGATTGAGACTGTACCCAAGTTCAAGTCGGCAACGTATCGGCGCTGATCCAACCGCATGAACCTTCCCCGTTCGGCAAAGCCAACGCGAATTGGCTGCTGACGGAGTGCCGCTGGGTACCGCTGTCCGCGGCGCCATTCCACGCCAGGTAGCGTATCAATCGCTAATGCTTCAACGGCCTGTACGTCGCGTACGTCCCCTGTAGATTCCCATACCTCGATCTCCTTAACGACCAACGGAGCTGCATTCTGTGAAAGTGCGGGAGTAGCAGAACGATAGTAGTCTCTCCAAACCCCAAAGTATGCCGTATCGATAAAGAAGTGATTACGGGCATAGTTGTAGGCCCGTATGTTGAACATTGATCGGGATGAGCCTCCGCGGGCATTCACGAATCGTCGCTCCGCACGTCGTTGCGAAAGCAGAGTCTTCAGGTACAATGGTCCAAATTGATAATCTGACCGAACACCAAACAAAGCCTGGCCTCCACTGATCAACGTCGATGGGGTCTCGAGGTTGACGTTCCCGAACTCTACTCGTTTGACGATGTCGTCATCGTATCCCTCGTAACCAATCTTGAATCGGTTGTTGAACTCGAACTGGTTGAGCGTATTCCAGTCCACGTTCAGCCGAAGTTTGTCTCCAATTCTTCCCCCAACATTGACTTGAATGTTCTGCGTAAAGATAGGTGCAGACTGCGTCTGGCCGAGCACGCTGGCCGTTCCTAGGTTCTGCGTGTCCCATCGCCAGCCAGCCTGGACGTTTACCTCACCGTTCACGTTGATGGACACTTCGGGTTTGCCGAAGATCGAAAACACAGGGTTGGGCGGCAACGGAATGGTGATATTCGTCGCTTGATCAATAAGCTTGGAAAGCTCCGTTCCGCTCAAGTTGCGCTTGATCTCATAGCTGTTCAGGGACGAATCGCGGTTCCGCTCATATGTAGCATCTACCCTCCTCTTCAGGAAGTCATCAAGATCGACCGGTATTCCCACACCTATTGGGAGGCCATCAATAGTCTCTCGCACAAGGACCG
Organism: Candidatus Kapaibacterium sp.; assembly: GCA_025455735.1. GTDB lineage: Bacteria > Bacteroidota > Ignavibacteria > Kapaibacteriales > Kapaibacteriaceae > JALHPC01. The sequence continues at coordinate 6,438 of JALOMA010000079.1, read as the reverse complement.
ATCGTAACAAGGAATCAACCTTGCTTTCTGGTTTGTAGCCCTTTGGAATTGGCCCCACCCCTCTTGCACCCGAAACATCGTATCGTCGCAGCCGAAGAGGTGGCGTAAATCGCGGGAGGTCCGTATTGGTGGGATCACCAGAGTTGATCCTCAGGGAATCTTCCCCTTCGCCGGCTAGTAGCATACCCACGGGAGTACCCATAAGCATCCAGGCCAAGGACCTGAACCCATGCGAGTGGAGGGGGTCAACCTCAAAGGCTGACCCCGCTTCGCAATGCAGAGCGGCAGTACAAAGGACTGCCAGAACTACACAGATATGCGTTACAATCGAGCGAACTGCAGTATTACGCACGCCGTTGGAGCAACGAAAAACCGAAAACGAAAAACGGAAGCCGAGGGCCTGTGAGGCTCTCGGCATGCAAGCTTAACCAGCATGTAGCCAACGGAAGCGATATCTGCTCTCGATACTTATTGATGCAAAGCAAAGATAGAAGTTTGTCCAGTCACGGTAGCGGTCTAATTTTGCCCGCCGGATCATCGTCCGATGTGCACCACGATACCTGTGGTCCAGTACATCGTAGCCTCTCCACGTTCGAGCCCATCCTCTAGTGTACATGAATGTTCGTTTTCGCTTCCTGATCACCTACGCTGTTCTCCTTTTTGTTGGTGGCACAGTAGGTTACACCTCCAGCCAAGCTGCCGACTTCCACGACTATGTTGCATTGGGCGAAGCCCAGCGAAAAGCTCTTTTCAAGTCCGAAACCCGTACGGTAATCGACTTATCGGGAACATGGCAGCGCTCCGTCAATGGTAGTCCTCAAGGCACGATTTCACTGCCTTCGAGTGATGAAGGAGACGGGCCCGTTCAGTATTCGCGTCAAATCCGCATTGACGAGTCGACGCTCCGGAGCCAATCATGGCACCTTCAGTTCTTCGGCATCGCCGATGAAATCGAGGTTCGCATCAATGGCAAGACCCTTCAACGCTTTCCTGGTGGCACGGCCCCCTTCCAGATTCGCATACCAGATCGGATGCTAATTGCGGGGTCGAATACGGTCGAGTTGACTGTTTCCCGTACGGGAACACTCACCACACTCGAGCAGCGCCGCGTGCGAAATGGCAAGAGGGTCCCCTTGGGCGTCATTCGCGAGCTCTTTTTGGTAGGGTCGCCCCACGTCTGGACGAGTGACATCAAAACAACCACGATGTTTTCACAGCAAGGGGCCGTGGTGCAAGCTCGCGCCACCATTAGTGGTGGGTTGGTCGAGCGCCTTACATCCAGTGAAGGAACGCCCGCTGGTGGTTCGGTGGATGTGCAGGTAGAAGCGGTTCTTACGAGTCCGGATGGTTTGGTTGTATCTCGTTCTGGCCCGCAGACCGTCAATGTGGAGCGTGCACGGAATAGTATTGTGAATGTAGGACTTTCTGTAGCTAACCCTCAGGTATGGTCGCCCAAGTCCCCCCTGTTGTATGAACTCGAAATCCGTGTAACGCGCGGGGGGGCGTCCGTCGATGTTGTACGTTCCCATGTTGGTCTGCGATCCGTGCGAATAGCCAAGGGAGAAACAGGGCGACAGATCATGCTGAATGACACGGCAATGTTTCTTCATGCGGTGGAGTACGTTGAACAGTATCCAAAAACTGGGCCATCGGTATCGTGGAAGCAGCTGGAATACGACGTTGCCATGTTGAAAACGCTGGGAGTCAATGCTATTCGTATTCGGCATGCGGCACCACATCCATACCTCATGTATTTATGCGACAGATATGGTTTGTTCGTGATAGCCGATTTGCCAGCTGCCGACATACCGTCGGTGCTACTGCAGGCCGAAGAAACGATTGCGCGGATGAAGAATGCAGCTGAACGCCTTGTGGCTGCCTATGACAATCATCCGAGTCTTCTGGCATATAACGTCTCCGACGGACTCGATGAACGCAGTCCGGCTACGGTGGCCCTTCACCAGACGCTCGCGTCCATCCTTCGGAAGAATGGCACTCACCTTCTATCCAAGACAGTACCGGCCGGACTCATAGCCGAGACGTCGGAAGGTGGCTTTGACCTTGTCCTCGTGCGGTTCCTCACCCTCAAAGATCGATCCCGACTGGCATCAGCGCTGCGGGACGCATCTCGCGTCATACGATCGGCTGGTATTGTCACGACCTTCGGCACGGTAATTTCGCCAGCAAATTCGAACGGGTTTTCGGATCCGTTGAGTACGGAGTCTCAAGCTGTCGTCTTGCGTGACTGCTATCGCTCGACCCTCACGGCAGGACTGGCAGGAGCCGTCGTGACAAGTTTCTCGGACTATGCAACGGAGCGGGTGACCATGGTGGTTGACGCTGACGATATTCGCATAGCATCAAGCGGTTTGGTGGACCAATGGAGGCAACGTCGTGTGGCCTACGACATGCTGAAGTCCATCATCAACGATGAAAAGGAGCCACTTCTGCAGGCCCGAGACTTCAGTTCGGACACGCCATTGATCTTCATTGCTACTGGCATAGTCCTTGGGTTGATCCTCGTCTTTCTTGTTAATCGCTCCCGAAGATTTCAGGAATATCTGCTACGTGCTCTTCTAAGGCCCTACAATTTCTATGCAGACATTCGTGACCAGCGAATTCTATCGACGGTGCAAACGGCAATTCTGGGCGTGGTCATCGCGTCTTGCGTCGGGCTGGTCCTTGCTTCGCTGTTGCATTTTCTTCGTTCTGATGCCGTTGTGGAGTACATCCTCCATGTGTTGGTGCCATCCGACATGCCCTATGCCATTCTTCGGCATCTAGCGTGGAACCCAGCTCTTTCGGTCATCACTATTAGTGTGGCCGTGTTTGGAGCGCTCTTGGTCGTCAGTCTTCTCCTTCGCATTGCCGCTTGGTTCGTGAAGGGGCGGATCTTCTTCCGGGACACCCTTACCATCGCTGTGTGGTCATCACTACCATTGGTTATCCTCCTTCCTATTGGCATTGCACTCTATCAAGCACTTAGTGCAGACGCACTATCCGTGTGGGTACCTATCCTTGTGGTGGCCATCATCATTTGGGTCTTCTTGCGCACGTTACGGGCAACCAGTGTTGTTTTCGATGTACCCGCATTTGTGGTCTACACCGTAGGTCTTGTGATTGTAACGGTATCGCTTGCTGTTGTGGCCTGGCTGTATGACTCCAATGGCGAAGCGCTTGCCTATGTTCGGCACTTCATGGCCGTTGTTACAGCGTAGCCATGACAGATTCAAGTCATCGACCTTCGGAACCTACGCTCTCAGATAGAGAACGCGCAATTTTACGCGCCATTGTTCACTTGTACGTACTTCATGCATCGCCTGTGGGTTCACGAATGCTGGCGCGCTACCTGGAGCGTGAGCTCCAGCTGAGTGCTGCATCCATTCGGAACTCCATGGCCGACCTCGAAGAGCTTGGCCTTATTACACATCCACATACATCAGCGGGAAGAATGCCTACGGATCGAGGCTACCGTATGTATGTGGATTCCCTCATGGAGCACGAAGATCTGCCCAGGGATACGGCTGCAGCCGTTTCAACATTGTTGCAGACGCCCAGAGAATCTCTGTTGCGCGAGGCGTCACGTGTTTTGGGCGTGGTTTCCAACTATCTTGCTGTCGTTCGCCTGCCAGCCGTCCGTATGGTTCGCATCCGACGCGTAGAGCTGATTCCGCTGAGTTCGGAACGGCTGCTTGTAGTTCTCGCACTTGAGAGCGACATCGTTCGGACGCTGACCATCGAGACCCCCATGATTCCCAAGGAGGAGCGTCTGGAAGACGTGCGTAGGCTCTTGAATGAACGTCTTTCGGGCAAACAATTGCGGGACGTCGCTCATCAGTTTCCCGATGTTGCCCAACATGACACCTCCAACACAGGCGCTCTTGTACGGCTTTTTATTGACCATGTTGGCAAGCTTGACAACATAGAGCAAGCAGGGTCGGACACCATCCATGTTGCAGGTACGCCACGGTTGCTGACACATCCGGAATTCGTGGATCCTGAGAGAATGCGCAGTATCATTGAACTCGTCGAGAATCAGGAGGCCATTGTTCACCTCCTCGAGGACCCCAGCGCCGAGGGTGGTGTTCGTGTTCGGATCGGCAATGAACTGGCCCATGACGATCTTCACGACTACAGCCTTATTGCTACGACGTATCGTTTGGGCGACGTCCAGGGTACGGTTGGCCTTATCGGCCCCAAACGCATGCCCTATGGCAAACTGATTTCCTTGGTGGAGTTCGTTTCTGGTATCATCTCGCATGGTTACGACAAACGACCGTCCGATTCATAAAATCAGCCGTCATTCGTCTTCCGCCCGTTGTGGGGCCGAGGCCCCTAGCGCAAAAAGCAATCAAGACATTTTAAGGATTCACGTACAGCCATGACCGATATCCATGACAGCACACCGGAGCACACTCTAGATGCAGACGAAAACGTTTCCCAGGGCGACCCCACCGATACCGACCTACAAAGTCAAGTAGAGCATTGGAAGGACACAGCCTATAGAATGGCTGCTGATGCTGAAAATGCCAGACGTAGAGCAAGAGCTCGCGAGCAGGAACTGGTGCTGTATGCTGCTGAACACACCATCACAAAAATGTTACCCATCCTGGACGATCTGCACAATGCCCTCGAAGCGGCACAATCATCTTCGGATAGTGAGGCGCTCCGGAAAGGAGTAGAGATGATCTATGCCAAAGCTTGGCGGATATTCGAAGAATCAGGGGTACGTGTGATCGACGCTGATCCTGGCACACCCTTCGATGTTGCCAAACATGAAGCCCTCATGCACATGCCCAGTGACCATCCCGAAGGGCACATCGTACAGCAAGTTCAACGGGGATTCCTCCTCCACGATAAAGTACTCCGTCACACCAAGGTTGTCACCTCTGCCGGAACAGGAGAGACGCCATGACTCAACGTGACTACTATGACGTCCTGGGAGTAACGAAGACCGCCTCCCAAGACGAGATCAAATCTGCCTATCGTAAGTTGGCCATGCAGTATCACCCGGATCGCAATCCAGGTGATTCCGCTGCCGAAGAGAAGTTCAAGGAGGCCGCCGAAGCGTATGATGTGCTCGGCGATACCGATAAGCGTGCTCGATACGACCGCTTTGGCCATGCCGGAACGCGCGGCGCTGGTCCTGGTGGAGCACACTTCACAGACATCAACGACATTTTCAGCCATTTCTCGGACATTTTCGGACAAGGTGGCGGAGGAACCATCTTTGATGCCTTCTTTGGTGGCCAAGGACAACGCTCCCGCGGACCGCGAACGATGGCTGAACCAGGGGCAGACTTGCGCATTCGTATGCATCTCTCCCTTGAAGACATCGCCCATGGCGTTGAACGCACCATAAAACTCCGACGTTGGAATGTCTGCCAAACGTGCACGGGCAGTGGTGCTGCCGATGGCTCTGGCACCACAACCTGCACCACATGTAATGGTAGCGGCGAGTTGCGCCAGGTAAGCCGATCAATGTTTGGACAGTTCGTCAATGTCTCAGTTTGCGCTACGTGCTCCGGTAGTGGACAGATCATAAAAAACCGCTGCACCACGTGCAGCGGTGAAGGTCGTGTTGAAGGCGAAGGAACCATAAGCGTCACGATTCCCCCTGGAGTACGCACGGGGAATTACCTCGAAGTTCCTGGTGAAGGCCATGCGGGACGTCGAGGTGGTCCAGCTGGCAACGTGATCGTTGTTGTCGAAGAACAGGAACACGAACACTTCGAACGTCAGGAGGATGATGTCTACGTGGATGTGGTTGTGGACTTCCCCACTGCCGCACTGGGCGGAACCATTCCGGTGGAAACGCTCTTCGGCACGGAAGATGTAGACGTCGCTGCCGGTACGCAACCAGGTGAGCTTATTCGCCTAAAGGGCAAAGGGATTCCGCACCTGAACAGCCGTGGGAGTGGTGATTTCTACATTCGTTTCAATGTCTGGGTACCAACGTCGTTGTCCAGCAAAGAGAAGACAGCTCTTCGTGATTTGGCGGAGAGTGATCATTTCAAACCAGGTGCCAAATCGAACAAGTCCTTCTTTTCCAAAATGAAAGAGGCCTTCTCGTAGTAATCACGAAGAGCGCCTCAAGCTGCCACCCATGAAGCGCTTCTTCAACCATGTTCAGACGGCCACGGGCGCCACTCGGAGCGAGATCTTTGTAGTACTCGCACTAGGTGGCGCCGTACTATTTGGGCATCTTATCAACTTGGTAGAAGCATGGATTGGCCCTCCACGTTTGGCCGAAGCCACACAACAGAGCATCGTTCACATGCTGGATTCGCTCTCGGTAGTGGCTGCTCCATCAGCATCTGATGCACAAGGATCGGTACCTGCGACGGAAGAGCGAGACGTGCGAGCTACAGCGCCGGTAGCTCGGCGGCAAACTGGCGTCATCAACCTAAATACGGCATCGTTGACAAGACTCCAGGA
>JALOMA010000078.1 GCA_025455735.1 Candidatus Kapaibacterium sp. | reverse complement strand
GCAGGGTATAGCCCTGAACCAGCGAATAGCCCACGCCAGCTTCGGCAGCGAGAGGGATGCCGGATTCTTCCAGCGATCGGATGTCGCGGTAGATGGTGCGCACACTTACGCCATACTGCTGCGCAAGGTCTTCGGCACGGACGACGGTTCGTGACTGGAGTGCAATCAGGATACCCTGGAGACGGTCGAGACGTTTCATTGCCAACAAATCTACATGGAGGACACGCTGGTCCAATGCACAACTGATGCATATTCGCGTGAGATCGAGACAACAATGGACACCCACGATCATCGGTGTGGTGCGATTCGAAGAACCATGTTACGAACCCCCATGTCAGCTTGGCCCCTTATTCGTTGGATGATCGTCTTGTGCAGCAGTGTTATCGTTCTTGCAGCACCCACCGCTCACGCACAACCGTGGGTGGAGTTGATGGCGCGGCCCGACGCCAACCTGTTTGAGGTGATCAAGGCCTATGACGATTGGTATGCCGTTCATCCTTTCGTCAAGAATGAACAGACACAAGCCTTCAAACGATGGGTGCGCCAACAGCGCCTGGCCGTCGATGCCAATGGAACCGTCGGGCTTGACGTTTGGACGTCCGCGTGGGACGCAACGTGGGCCAAGGATCGTGAGTCGAATCAAGGAGCCGCCGAGCAATGGCGTCCCGTTGGACCATTTACGTGGGACAAGGATGCGGCCGGCATTGCCTATGCTCCTGGGCTTGCCCACTGCTGGGTGGTCAAGGAGCATCCCGTTGATACGTCGATCGTTTGGGCAGGTACGGCAACGGCGGGATTGTGGAAGTCCATGAATGCAGGACGCACGTGGACCAACGTTACCGCATCGATGCCCATTGCTGAAGTGCGTGCCATTGCCGTGGATCCGCTTCGTCCAGAACGTGTAGCCTTTGGCTGTGCGTCGGGATTGTGGATCACGAATGATGGTGGTGGAACGTGGCAGGCCACAGGGTTGACGGACGATGCATTTTCAAACCTTACCGTCTATGACTGTGCTTTTGGTGGGGGCTCGGGAATCCTTGCAGCCACCAACCGAGGACTGCTTTATTCCAGCAACGGCGGCACCTCGTTTACAACATTGACGCAACAACCGGCCTATGAACTTGAGCAACACCCTCGGAAGCCAGAGCAATGGTATGCCGTTGTTCGGTCTGGTGAGACCTGTTCGCTCCTTCGGAGCCGCGATGGCGGAGCCAGCTTCTCCGTCATTGGAAACGGTCTACCGGCGCCAAACGTCGTACGTGGCGAACATAGCCGCCGCTGGGAAATTGCCGTTACTCCTGCGGCGCCCAATCGCTTGTATCTTCTTGCCGCTGGCGTCATGAATGGCGGCGAAGGTCTTGTAGGGGTGTACATCTCGAATGATGAAGGCGATACCTTTACGCATCAATGCTGCGGCGATGGCCCTGGCGGGCCAGCCGATGTGGTCAATACCAATGTACTGCACTGGGATACCGACGGCGCCAAGGATGGCGGTCAGTACTACTATGACTTGGCCCTTGCTGTGTCACCCACGGATGCCAACCGTGTGTACGTAGCTGGCATCAACGTCTGGGTGTCCACCAATGGTGGCCGCACGTTTACGTGCAACGCCCATTGGACCTGGGGCGATGGCCGACGTGAACGCTACACTCATGCCGATGTTCATGAAATCACGGTCAATCGTAGCCGGGTTTGGGTTGCCAGTGACGGTGGCGCTTTCTTTAGCAGCAATCAGCTTGAAAGCACCCAAGATCGAAGTTTTGGCATCGTTGGTACGGAGTTCTGGGGTTGGGGCCAGGGGTTTACCGACTGTGACGTCATGCTGGGCGGAACCTATCACAATGGCGTTCTCTTGAAGGACGGTGACGTCTATCAAGGGTGGCACCATATCCATGGTGGCGACAACAATGGCGGCTTGGTGAAGTTCAGTGATGACCGCGACGTATACGCGAACGTCTATCTGGGAGAGCCCTGGCAGAAACTTCGGCTCAGTGGTAACCGTCAGGTGGCCCCAGAGCGGGAAACCATGGATATAAAACCGATCAGTGATATCGTTACTCATCCCTTGAATAGTTCCGAACTCTGGGCAGGAACGTCACGCGGTCTGGAACGTAGCACCGACGATGGCCGGCAGTGGCATCTTGTTGCATCGTTCTCCGATAGTACCGTACGCCAGATCGTTCTCCCTGCGGGTGCGCCAAACCGAGTATTCGTGCGCGTCAAGAAGTCCTATTGGGATACCTTCGTGATCTATCGCAGTGACGATGCTGGGGCCTCGTTTCGTCCGCTCCCTATCCCGGAACAGCTTTTGCGTGGCAACGGGTGGCGGTTGGATCACATGGCCTGTTCGCACGATGGTTCCACACTCGTTGTAGCCGTTGGTGGACGAGGAAGTGAACCATCCATTCTGCGCAGCAACGATGGTGGCGAGACGTGGTTCGACTGGAGCGATGGACTGCCACCTTCATCGGCAACCGCCGTGTTTGTGACGCGCAGTCTTACGCCAATGGTGTACGCTGGAACGGAAACGGGAGTGTATCGGCGTGGGCTGGGCGATGATCGCTGGATGGTCGTTGGGGATGGACTTCCCTTCATGAGGATCATTGGAATCTCCCTCTGCGAGCGATCATCCATGCTTCGCGTTGCTGGCAACCGAGGCGTCTGGGAAGTGCCACAGGAACGCACCACGCCGCCCGTTGCTCTGCCCAGCAGCTCCACCCGCGTTCTCTATTGTACGCGCGATGTTGCCCAATTTTTCGACCATTCGGCTGCCATCGAGGCCAACGTTCGCCGGCAGTGGGAATTCCCCGGCGGCACCCCTGCAACCAGCACAGAACGGTCTCCCGTCGTGAAGTACAGTGAACCAGGCGCTTATCCCGTGCGGCTTACTATCGTAGATGCGCTCGGCACCCACACAACGGAACTGGACTCGTTCATCGTTGTTCTCTCTACCTGCAGCCCGTCCACAGAGCGTGGGGATGCACTACGCCTGAGCGGCCGCGAGCGCACGGCCGTCGCGCCAGCCGTGCCCGTCCGCACACGCAACTTTACGATGACGGCATGGATCTATCGTGATGGTCAACAGCTGGACTATGCAGGCATCGTGTTTGCCCGCGCCGCCGGCACGGCAACAGGAATCAGTATCGGGGCAGACAATCGTCTTCGCTACCATGCTGGTGATGCTGGATGGTGGATTGTACCACCCGACACGGTCCCCGACAAACAATGGTGTCATGTGGCCCTGAGTGTCCGCGGTGACTCGGCCTGGCTGGGGGTTGATGGGCGTGGAACATGGGTGCGAGTACAACATCCCGACACTGCGTCTCTTGGTGCAGTCCAGTTTGGTCGTGATCCATTTGGCGGTCGTACCTTCGTTGGTGCTCTTGATGAAGTACGGATCTATGGGCGTAGCCTTTCCGAAGTCGAAATTCGTCAGGCCATGTACCTTACCAACCCTGATACGATGGGCCTGCAGGCCTGGTGGCAATTCAACGAGGGGGCGATGGTCTCGGTTGACAGAATGGGAACACATCATGCCATGATGGCTGATAGTATGGAGACCATCGAAAGCCAGGCCCCTCTCGCATGGGGTCATTCACAACATCGGATTGTTCTTCCCGGTGTTGTGCGGTTTGATTCCGTGGGCGTTGCCATGACCTTTCCAGCAACGGCTTCCGAAGGAAGTATCGTTGTTACACGGTTTGCGGCCATGCCGTTTTCCACGCCAAATGGTGCTGCGACGACGAAAACGTCTTCTGCCATGATGTGTGATGTCTTTGGTGTCGACACCCTCCCCAGGCCCAGCGAGCTGACAATCTCGAATATCGACATTCAACGTGTCGAACGGGATCGCCCAGCCGAAATGATCCTCGCTGCTCGCCCCCCTAGGGCTCCCTTTATGGGGCCATGGTCGCAGACCGTAGGCCAAGCAGTAGAATTCCTATCAGGGAGTGCCCGTTTCGTTGGTGGCTTGTTCTTCACCTCGTCGGTGCAACTTGTTCTGGCATCACGAAATCCCTTGGTGTCCGTAGCCGAACCAACCGTTTCGGCTTCGGTGACGCTCTCCCAGCAGATGCTTGTGGTTTCCAGCCCGTCACCTTTCGTGTTGACGATCGTTGACCTGGGTGGTCGTACTCTCTATCGATCATCACATGAGGGCGAAGCCCGCATTGCAACACAGTCATGGACGCCTGGCATTGTGGCCGTCCGTATCGATGGCCCCGCCGGTTCGACCATGCGCCTCGCTACCGTTGGTTTCGAGCCCTGATTAAACCTCGTTGACCCATTGCCGACAAAGGCCGCCTTACCTTGTCGACAACCAGGAGCTCTCCATGATTCGCTTCGTTCTGCTGATGGTGGTTTTCACGGCGTTGGCTGCCTCGGCCGGCACGCCCGACTTCTCACGTGTTGATCGCCTCCTCCGTGACTCATTGCAATTGCTCGCTGGTACAGCCGCCACCGACGGTGGGGGTGTTGCGTTGCTCATCTGGAAGGACGGAAAAATCATCCACCGTTTCGAGGCTGCTGCTGACGGGCGTACGTTTTCCAGTGCGCGTCGTATTCCCATAGCCTCCGCAACGAAGGGAATGTCCGGAACCGTCCTTGCTTCGCTTCTTGAGAAGGGGGCCTTGCGACTTGACGACTCCATAGCTTCAGCCTTCCCTACGGTTACGGCGTCGGACAAGCGCCGTATTACGCTACGCCAATTGTTCAGCTTCACATCGGGATTTCGAGGGAATGTGCCAGGGCCAACCGCATGCGTGGAAGATCTCACCTATCGAGGGACGCTTGCCGATTGCGTCGGCGACATACTGGCACAACCCCTGCGTGCCCGCCCTGGCGCAATTTTCGACTATGGGAGCGATGGCATGCATATCGCCGGTCGAATGGCTGAACTTGCTTCCGGGCTCAACATTCCATCTGGCTCGTGCTGGGATACCCTGTTCAGTCAAGCTGTTGTTCGCCCTCTTGGCCTTACTGCCACATCGTTTGATATTCCGCCACTTCTCTCAACAGACAATCCGCGCATCGATGGTGGTGCATTTTCCAACGCTGATGACTATATCCGACTCTGTGCCATGCTCCTGCAGCGAGGTGTTGTTGACGGACGCAGGGTGATGGAGGAACGGTGGATTGATACCATGATGGCCGACCAAACGCGCAATGCCACGATCGTCTACTCACCAACGCTTCAGTACCGATATCTGGATTCCACGCTTGGTTCCATGCGCTATGGCGTAGGGTGGTGGCGAGAGCGAGTTGATCCTCAAACTGGTGCTCCCCTTGAAGTAGCATCGCAAGGTCGCTTTGGCTTCAGTCCTTGGATTGATTTCGAACGTGGATACTGCGCCGTTCTCGCCGTCAAAAGTGAACTTTCCGTGATCTATCCAACCTATTACCGCCTCAAACAGCTGATCCGTGAAGCCTTGGACGGATCGGAACAATTCACGGTTACGGTCAATGGCGGCGGACCATCACGAGCCTATCGTCCAGGAGATACCGTGCATGTGTATGCACATGTAACAGCTGACACAAACCACGGCACCTGGACCTGTGATGGGTGCCAGCTTGAGCGCCCAAGAGAGTGGCACACGTCCTTTATCATGCCAGCACGGAACGTCACCGTTCGTGCGGAACGGATACCGTCGCCCCTTCCTGAGTGGCAAGCGATAACAACGAACACTCCTGTTGAAGCATCGGCATGGTTGGCGATACCGGAAGGACAGGTTCGAGGGCTCATCGTTGTGCTGCACGGCACCGGCGGACGTGGTGATGCGTGGCGCAGGGCAACAGAATACGTGACGTTCGTGCGTGCTGCGTTGGACCGTGGTTGGGCCTGCCTGGCGCCTACGGCCCGAGAATCCATTGTTGGTGACCAGAACGGCGACGGCAAACAACGATGGGCAACAACACCACTGGATGGCTCCACAAACGTAGACATTGCTACCGTTGCTTCATTGATACAACAGGCGCGATCTTCAATAGCAACCTTGGCTGACGGCGCACCGACAGCGGCCGTGGGCATGTCGAACGGAGGGGCATTTTCCGGATCACTTGCACTCGCCCTTGGCCTCCACGCTGGCGTCTCGTATTGCGCCGACGGATTGGACGTCGTCTATCGAAATACAACCATCCCAACCATGTTTGCCATGGCAGAACGGGACAGCCACGAAGAGGTAAGCAATGCAGAGGCACGTGAAAACTATGAGCGCGTCCGGGATCGCGGCATACGCGCCGCATTTCTCCTTCACCCACCACAGCCACTGGCGACGGAGCGGCTACTTCGTCTTGGTCTTTCCGAAAACCAGATTGCTGCCATCCACCGCGATTTGATTGCGGCCCAGCTCCTGGATAGTTCCCTCGTGTTGGTGCGCGACGCCGATGACATCGTTGCAGCAGTCGGAGCGTCCGCTTCCGCCTTTCCGTCAATTACAGCACTTACTGTCTCTCAACGCGCAGATGTGCTGGATCAACTCCGTGTTGCAGGAGCCAAGCACCAGTTCTTCGGTGATGTAGCCCACACAACTGTGGACTTCCTTGAGCAGTCTGGAACAGTGAGCCGTAAGGAGGATCGGTGGCACGAGTCTCGCGTACGTCTTCAAGGGCAGGCCGTCGTATCAGGTGTTGGAGTCCTCATCGAACAGTGGCCACTCACGGTGACGCACGACGATGGACACACGCTGTCCGCATCGATCACGGCATTCAACGGATCGCGTCAAAACGTGGGCACGGGCACTCACATCGTCATCAGTGAAGCCATGGTTCCCGTGGGTGTTTCCGTACTTGTGATTCGCACTGCCACCGACGAGCTCACCGTGCCCGTTGTGCGCCTTGGCGAGTAACCTGAACGTTGGACATCCATTGCCGTGAAGGGACGCGACCTCGCTCGAACGCGCAGAACACATGTCCATGCATGCCATCGGCGGATGAAAAACGAGGAGCGTCCGAACGCCTAATAGGACGCTTCACGCACGTCCATCGTTCTGAATGCTATTTGCAGAGCGTACGCACGTAGGCGGCTACGGCACGAGCGTCGGCCTCCGACATCACGGAGGCATACACCGGCATGTAAGACTCCGTGTTATACGCGCGCGGATGGCGAATGACGTCGGCAAGGACGCTATCCGAAGGGTACTTTGCATCAGCGCGACGCAGGTTCGCAACGCCCAGACCAGAAATGCCATGGCAACGCACGCAGCCCAACGCATGGTAAAGGCGCTTACCAGCATCCTTCGATGTAATCTCGGGATACTCTTGTGCTGCCGTAACGGCATTTGTGATAGCGGGAATGGACATCAAATACGCATAGATCGCCTTGTGCTCGGATTCCGTTACGTGTGGATGTGGTACCATGGGATACCGTATGACGCGTCCATTGGGGCGTATTCCCTGTACCATACAGCGTACAAATTCATCCTCGGTCCAAGAACCGATACCAGTTGACTTGTCGGGCGTAATATTGGCAGTTGGCACAATTTTCAAGTTGGCATCGGGCATCGGATTGCCGCCACCGTAAAAGCCTTCGGACAGTTCTGGGTGTTCATTGTTCATGGTAGCGAAGTTGGCGCTATGGCAAGCGAAGCAACCGTACGCGCCATTCGCCAAGTATTTTCCGAGTTGAACTGGAAAGGAGCTATCAGGCCGTACGACGGGAGTCGTTGGCAGCGGCATGGGCTTGAACGCGACTCTCGCGAGGAACTTCGCTAGAAATGACGGTTGTCCCTCCGTATTCGGTTTGGCGCTGGCAGCTAGCATCGGGTCCGCACTGCGCAACCAGGCAATGATGCTGTAAAGATCTTCGTCGGCCATCAGGTTGAATCGTGGCATCCACGGTGGAACGAACGATCCGGTCTTTGGATGGATACCCGTGCGCAGCAGGATGTATAGATCGGCGTCCGTCCAGCTGCCAATACCAGCTGTCTTGTGTTGTGTGATGTTTCGCGAGTAAGCTGTTCCGAATTCCTGCGGAAGATCAACGATGTGTTTTCCCGTAAGGAGCTTCGTCTCGGGGTCGGCGTGGCAGGCAACACAGAGCGACATGGCCAAACGTCGCCCATGTGCTACTCTGGCCTCCGTCGATGCAACCGTTACGTTCACTTGTGGGATCTCATACGTCGGATACGGTGCCAGCGCCACATAGGCGGCAGCGATGCCAATAATGGTGGCGATAGTAGCTATGGCAATGCCAAGCCACTTCAAAAAGCGCTTCATGATAAACCTCTCCCTTGATGTCTCTTCGGTCGGGGGCAATGATGCGAAGAATCCGCGAACTGTCAATGACGTGTTTCCAAGGCGCGCCGATACACATCGACGAGTACTTCGCCTATCTGGCTCCAGGACCTCAGAAAAGGCAGGCCTGAAGCTGTTCGGGAACGCTGCTGCGCCCGCAAAATTGCCTCAGCAATTGAGGACGCCAATCGTGGCTGGCAATACTCAACGTGGTCGCCGAAGGTCGACCTCAGCGTAGCAAGGTCACTCATCACCAGCGGAGTGCCTGCAGCGGCAGCTTCGAGCGAGGCGATACCAACGGCCTCGGCATGGCTGGCAAGAACATGGACGGCGGCACCCGCATAAAGGGATGACAGGAGTGGGTCGTCGTGCTGAAGGCCTTCAATCCACGTGATCGAACTATCGCTGGCGGCAAGCCTGCGAAATGTGTCCATGTAGTGCTGCAGTGCGGGGTCCGACGAGTGCTTGCAGGCACCCACAAAGACTACGCGTTGGTTCAGCAAGCGGGCTGCCTCAATCACGGTACGTTGGTTCTTGTTGGGCTCGATGCTTGCCACACAAAGGAGATACGGTTCGGCACCCAAACGCTGCCGTGCCATGGCTGCGTCGGCGTGAAAAAAGCGCTCATCGACGCCGTTGGGTATGACGTGGATGCGCCCCTTGCTGCATCCAAAGACGGCTGCCAAGTCCACCGCCTCTGCTGGCGACAGTGCACAAAGGGCATCGGCCGATTGCAGCATCGACGTACGCATACCATGGAGCGTCGTAACCATCGGCAGGGCATTCATCCAAGCGTCCATGGGATAGGTCCATCGCGGGCGCGTGCGTACGAACATGGGCGTAATGACCACAGCGTGGCCCATGGATTTTAAGCGCGTCACTAGCTCGGCCTGATGGTAAAAGCCACCCATGATGTGAACAACATCAACGTCGAGAGTCCTTGCCCAGATATCCAACCGTTCAACGTGACATCCCTGAAGCTGTACGGCCTCCATTGATCGGAGTAGCTGCAGCTCCAAGCCACCGAATCCCGTGGAGAGGGGAACATTGGGGACGTATGCGATGCGCAGTTGGGAAGCCATGGGCAAATCTAACACTGTGGTTCCTGGCATACGATGGGGTGCATCGTTGTAGGGCGGCGTACTTTTGTGTGTGACTCGTCCATTCCGCATCGTCCCTGTCGTTCTATGGTTGCTCCTTGCAGCACGTACGCCGTTGTGGACGCATCAAGATAGCACCAGGACTCCGTCAGGAAAGGTCGTCATCGTGGAGGCAAATCGCACGATAGGGCGTACGGATGGTGCCACGCCAACGAGCAATATTGGGCCGGATGTGATGCAAGGGCTGGCACCAGCCGAGGTTTCCGACGTGCTGCCGTTGGTCCCCGGAGTGTTCGTGAAACAATATGGCGGTCTTGGGGGCTTGCGCACGGTATCGCTGCGTGGGGGCTCGGCGGCCCAGACCGTCGTTCTTTTGGAAGGCGTCCGCCTGTCTTCGGCGCAACATGGTGCCGTTGATCTTTCCATGATACCGGCCCGGATGGTGGAGTCCATTACCGTCCATCGCGGTAGCATGTCGGCTTTCTATGGAGCCAACGCCATCAATGGTGCCGTAGATATTCAGCTTGTTCGCCCTCGTGAAACAACGGCCAGTATGGCGGCTTCGCTGGGTTCGTTTCTTGAACAACGGTGGACGCCCATGGTAGCTTTGGGGTCCGAATCGGCATCCGTTGTGGCCGCACTTGACGTTGCTTCTACCCGCGGCAGTTATCCTTTTGAAGCAATCATCGATGGCACTTCCGATGATGTTCTTCGGTTGAATTCCGATGCCCGTTCCACAACGGGTGCCGTCGTGGCCCGCACGGGGGCTTCGTCGGTTTTTGCCTTTGCCCGTACTGCCGACCGCGGCGTACCTGGCCCCGTGGCCAACGGGGCAGCGCCACTTGCCCGCGCACGGCTTGCCGATGCCGACGTTATTCTGGGGCTTCGCCATACAGTGGCTACCATCGGCGAAACACAATGGGACGTCCTTGCGGGAATGCGGTATCTGGACCAACGTTTTTCCGACCCCGACGCCACGGTGATGGGCCCTCGTGGTATCGATGAGCGCTACCTTCAGCGGGATGGAGCGTTGTCGGTACTCACTTCCACCACCCTCGACGGAATGGCCATTCGCTCGCGCATGGATCTGTCCTTCGCAGATCTGCGCGGAGCTATGCTACAGCCCGAGGTTGGACCGCTTGTTCAACGGCGGAGTGCTTCCTTGGCCGCCGACGCTACCGTGATACTCGACAGTGCTTTGACGGCGCTGATGGCGTTGCGTGCCGACGTGATCTCCGATGCCGGCACAGCCGTGACACCTCTTGTAGCCGTCCGGTACGGTGTGGCAAGGCCCCTTACCCTTCGTGCGTCGTGGTCGATGGGGTTCAGACCAGCTTCCTTCAACGAGCTGTATTATCTCAACTATGGCACTGCCGACCTCAAGCCTGAGCGCTCTTCAACCATCCAGGCCGGTGTCCAAGAAGAATTT
>JALOMA010000077.1 GCA_025455735.1 Candidatus Kapaibacterium sp. | reverse complement strand
TCCTGTCTGCTATAGCACTGGCCCAGTCGCCACTGGCAAAATGGTATGAGCCATCGTTCGGAGCTTCCGGATTGCATGGCGTTACGGAGATCTTCTTCGGCAGTCTGTAGTCGGCCCAGTTCGACAAGGGCACTCCCCCGCACATAGGCCGCATATCCCTTTGCATCTGCTGTGGCGAATACCGAAAGGCCAGCGAGGGAATCACAGACGGCAATGGTACGGTCATGGCGGCCACCCGCTTGGATGAAGTTCAGGCGGGTTACGGCCTTGTCGCTGACAGACCATGTGCCTTTGACGCGATCGTCGTTTCCGTGGTGGCTGGCGGCGCGGTCATACCATAACCGTGCATCCTTCGGGGAACCATCCATATCTGCCGCCGTTCCCGCCATAAGGGCGGCATCGGCCTTGTACTGCGCCGATGACGTTCCTTCCCATGCACGTTCATACCACCCTTGTGCTGAACGCCATTGCTCTCGATACAACTTGCAGACGCCCATGCGCATACGCCCCAGGAACCGCAGTCGGTCCATGGATGCTTCTACAATGGGCATGGTAACGAACGATTCTATCAGTGGTTCGGCCTCTTCGGGGCGGCGTTGTTGATAGAGGACAACGTCAACATGATTCAAGGCATATCGCCAGTTGTTCCTGCACGTCTGGGTGAGAACGCGAGCGTGGTTCCGGGCCCGATCCGGCATGTCTTCCTGGCGATAGAAGTCCAGTAACCATCGGCGCGCTTCCAGATTGGCATAAAGACCCTTGGCAGCCGCTTCTTCGAGGAGTTTTAGGCCGCCGTAGCGGTCGCCTTTCATACCAGCCAGAGCAATCACGTGTTCAAAATCTTTGGGCACCTTGGCGATGAGGTATCGAAAGAGGCCCAGCCCCATTTTTGCGTCATAGTTGTTGGGATCTGTTTCAACGGCTTGCTGAATGAGGTCGTGACCTTCCTTTCCGTCCCAGATTGCCTTCAGTACTTCGTCCCGTTCGGCATAGACCAGCCCCAAGAAGCCAATCACTCCACCTTTGTAGAACATTGCCTTGGTATCATTCGCATTGTTGTCGAGCAGTCGATTGCAGACCTTCTTGACGCGCTCCACATGCCAACGAAAAGCCTGGAAGACGGAATCATTGCGTACTTCGTCCCGGGCCATCATCCGGGCATAGTAGACCATGGCTTTTGCGAAGTGGCCGCGGGGGTCGTTAGGTGCCATCACGATCACGTCGTGCGCCATGCCTTCGGCCTTGCGGTACTCCATATCGTGGATGAGCCGAATCGCCTCCGTTGTCTTCTCATGGACGACAGCCCAGTCAACCGAGGCCCCTTTCCCGAAGAATGTGAAAGGGAGCATAGCTACCAGAACGAGGGCTAGGAGAAATCGCAGCACGGTACCTCCAAGGAGAGTCGTGGACAACAGTGCCAATATAGCCTTGGAACGGGAGCAAGCGTCCGATTAGAGTGGAAGTCGGTCTACATCGACATTACCACCGCAGAGGATGATGCCCACACGTTTTCCAGCAACGATACCGGGGCGTTCCATGAGGGCGCCCAGTGTTACGGTTGCCGAGGGCTCCACGAGTTGTTTCATGCGTTCCAGGACATGACGGAAACACTGACGAATGCTGGCTTCGGAGGCTGTAAGAATGCCAACATTCAGTGACTGGAGGAGAGCAAACGTGTTCGTGCCCAATGCCGTGCGAAGTCCATCGGCTATGGTGGACGTATTTGGTGGCGGTTGAAGCACTCCTGTGGCAAGGGATTCGGCCGCATCTGCAGCCGTCTCTGGTTCTGCGCCATACACCGTCATGGACGGCAGCAGAGTCCTAGCTGCAAGGGCACATCCCGCCATAAGCCCACCACCACCTACGGGTGCCATGAGTACGTCCAGGTTCGGTACGTCTTGGAGAAGCTCCAAGGCTGCTGTACCTTGCCCAGCGATTACACGGAGGTCGTTCGACGGATGGACTTCGTGGGCACCTGTTTGAGCAACGATATCTGCAACAGCCTGTTCACGCGCTGAAAGTGTAGGCTCACAGAAGACGATGAGGCCACCATAGGATTTCACGGCGTCTACTTTCACCTGTGGTGTGGTATGAGGCATAACGATGGTTGCCGTAATCCCACGGCGGCTGGCAGCCCACGCGAGGGCTTGTGCATGATTGCCGGACGAATGCGTGACAACACCACGTGCAGCAGATGCATCATCCAGCATCAGCACGGCATTGGTAGCACCGCGAGCTTTGAAGGCGCCGATGCGCTGGAGATGTTCGCATTTGAAGTACACTTCTGCATCGAATAATGCATCGAAAAACGCACTTCGCAGGATAGGTGTGCGATGAACGTAGGGTGCAATTCTGTCGGAAGCCGCTACAACGTCGGCATAGGTGAGAAGGTCATCCATAGGGAAACAAGGAGGCCCCTGAAGAATGTCTTCAGGGGCCTGAAATGATCATCGTTACAGTATGGCGTGATTAGATCTTGACGAAGTCGATGTTCTGGTATCCACGAAGGCGTCGGCACACTTCATATCCTTCCATGCCACCATCGTCATTCGTATTCCCTTCGATGGTTTCCATGTAGTCGGGATAGAAGGCCGTTACGATACCGGTATGGACCCAGTCAGTTGCATTTGCTGGATTCCGGACTAGGAATACGGTGCCGGGCGTGAGGTCCGATAGAGACCGGTCCCCGGAGCGAAGGTCGGCTTCGGCGATGAAGCGGTCGGCCTTCTTTGCTTGGGAGGCCAGCATATCACAGGTAAAGCCCCCTTCGATGGCTCGCGGATCGGGGCGCATCTTTTCAGCTGCTTGCGTCAGAAGGAACGTCACGAAAGCGGCAGACCAAGGCCACTCTGCGCCTTCTCGGCCTCCCGTATACAGGCGAACCCAAGGACCACAGTTGCGGCCCCCTAGTTCGCGGGGATGTTCCCGAAGATGCTGTCTTGCTGCAGAGACAACGCGCTGCGGATATGTTTCAGCTGTCGTTGCCAATGTCTTCGAGGCTCGCAAGCAAGGCGAGACCAAAAAGCGGAATGTATCATCGTCGACCACTCCGGTAGCCGGTAGTTTCGACTTGGTCTGGAACTTGCGCACGGACGCCTCAGTTGCCGGACCAAATACTCCGTCAATCTTTACGTGGCAGTCCTGGAGGCAGAGCCATTCCTGAACTAGCCGTACGTCTTTGCCTTTCGCTCCGCGATCCATAGGCAAGAAGACGTGATATTCCAGCGGAAGCTTCATCGTTCGGTGGGTTGGTGATATAAAGGGGTCGAAGATGCTGCGACCAACCCCCAGGGTCGCAGGTGGTACGAAGATAGCGCGGCGCAGTGATTTTCAACAAGTCTTGTGAACATATCCTACATGTTTCTTCGATATTGACCGCCTACCTGATAGAGGGCGTTTGTCATCTGCCCAAGGGAACACACTTTTGCGGCTTCCATAAGTCCAGCAAAGATGTTGTGGTTGCGAATGGCTGTTTCTTTCAACATACGGAGGGCTTGAACAGCATTGGCGGCGTTACGTTCCTCGAATGCGCGCACATTGGAGATTTGCTGCTGCTTTTCATCTGTGGTAGAGCGGATGACTTCTTCTGGAACAACGGTTGGGGAACCTTTGCTGCTGAGGAAGGTATTCACGCCGATGATTGGATAGGCACCCGTGTGCTTGAGCGTTTCGTAGTAGAGAGACTCTTCCTGGATCTTGTTCCGCTGATACATACTTTCCATGGCGCCTAAAACGCCACCCCGGTCCGTGATCCGTTTGAACTCCGTCAGCACGGCTTCCTCAACCAGGTCCGTCAGTTCTTCGATGATGAACGATCCCTGCATGGGGTTTTCGTTCTTCGCCAAGCCCAGCTCCCGGTTGATGATGAGCTGGATGGCGACGGCCCTGCGAACGGACTCTTCGGTTGGCGTCGTGATAGCCTCATCATAGGCGTTGGTGTGAAGGGAATTACAGTTGTCGTAAATGGCATACAATGCCTGGAGGGTCGTCCTAATATCGTTGAAGTCGATCTCCTGGGCATGGAGGGAGCGCCCGGACGTCTGGATGTGATACTTCAACATCTGAGAGCGTTCATTGCCGCCATACTTGTTTCGAATTGCTTTGGCCCAAATGCGCCGTGCGACGCGGCCAATGACGCTATATTCGGGATCGACACCGTTTGAGAAAAAGAACGACAGGTTGGGGGCAAAATCGTCGATGTGCATGCCCCTGGAGAGGTAATACTCGACGAAGGTAAAGCCATTCGAAAGGGTAAAGGCCAGCTGCGTTATCGGATTGGCTCCAGCTTCGGCGATGTGGTAGCCAGAGATGGATACCGAATAAAAATTCCGGACCTTTTCATCGATGAAGTGTTGCTGGATGTCGCCCATCATGCGAAGGGCGAACTCGGTGGAGAAGATACAAGTGTTCTGTGCCTGATCTTCTTTCAGGATATCGGCTTGCACTGTACCTCGAACGCTCTGCATTGCTTTTGCCTTGCATGCAGCGTAGACGTCGGAAGGAAGTACCTGATCACCCGTAACACCAAGCAACAAAAGGCCAAGGCCCGTGTTCCCGTCGGGCAGCTCCGTCGAGCCATCGCCGTGGCGATAGACTGGACGCGAAAGCCCTTGTTCGGCATAGATCTGTTCAATGCGTTGTTGGACTTCCTCAACCAAGCCATTGGCATGGATGTACTTTTCACACTCTTGATCGACTGCCGCGTTCATGAAAAATGCCAACAGCATTGGTGCCGGGCCGTTGATGGTCATGGACACGGACGTGCTGGGCGCACAGAGGTCGAAACCCGAATAAAGCTTTTTGGCATCGTCCAACGTTGCAATGCTCACACCTGAATTGCCAATCTTGCCGTAGATGTCCGGACGCGTGTCGGGGTTCTCTCCATAGAGCGTCACGGAATCAAAAGCCGTGGACAGGCGGGCGGCAGGCATCCCTTTCGACAGGTAGTGAAAGCGCTTGTTCGTGCGCTCGGGCCCACCCTCACCAGCAAACATCCGTGTGGGATCTTCATTGGTTCGTTTGAAGGGATAGACACCCGCTGTGTAGGGAAACTCTCCGGGAACATTTTCCTGCATTGCCCAACGAACAATCTCACCCCAATCGTGAAAACTTGGAAGGGCGACCTTTGGAATGCGTGTATGGGATAGTGACTCTGTGTAGTTCTCTACGCGAATCTCTTTGCCGCGAACGGAATACACGTAGTGTTCACCACGGTAGGACTCCTTTTTAGCCTCCCATTGGGCCAGAAGCGTCCGCACTTCGTGATGCAATTGTGCTTCCAATCCCGTAGCGATGGTCTCCAGCTCGGAAACCATTGCAGATGTGCTCGTCGGTGATTGCTGCGGGCTTTGTCGGTGTGTAGTCATGTCAGTGTGCCGTTTAGTTGTGGCGCAGCACCGTTGCCGTCATGGTGCTGTTCACGCGTCGTCCGCTGATGAAGACGGTGTAGATACCTCCTGGCTCCAGAACGATGTTGTTCTGCGAAAACAGGATGTTCGTGGTACCCGATTCGCGGAATCGGAACTCGAACCTGGTTACTCCCCCAGGCACTGCGAAGATCAAGAAGTTCGTTCCGTTTGCAGCACTGACGCTTGCTTCGCGGAAGGCAATCTTCTGCATGCCAGGAATGGTGTAGGGATCTGTTAGACCAGGGAATGGTGTGATGACATCTACTTCCGGTGCATCCGGTACAAGGTTGATAAAGCGCACCAATGGAGCCTGCGGATTGGCTACGGTGACATCTTCAAGTAGCAATGGCGCGACATTCTGTGGATTGACAGTACCTGTCGCAAAGAGACTGTACGTCTTACCAGGTTCGGGGCTCAACTGTGTTGTGAGAATAGTAGAAGCCCCACTTGTGATGCCAAGACGCTGGGGAACCGTGTCAACGGTAAAGAGTGCCGAAGCACTGTTGCGCTGCAGGGATTGTACCCGAACCGTGTCGTTGATGGTAAATGCAACGGTTATGTTATCAGCCAAGGTGTGAACAGCACGCACGCGTGCCGTTGTAGAAAGAGCACCGAGCGTCTTTGTCGTTGTGCCGTCGCCCCCATCAGAGATAACAGAAAGGCGGAGTGGATACGTGTCGACGTCGTCCGCTGAGCCGTGGAGCACCACGGTGTAGCTGGCATTCGTGAAGGTTGTTGGCTCGAACGTTGCAACAGTGCGGTTTAATACCGCGTTGAACAGCTCGAAGGTTATCTCTCCGGATTCCACGAGTTGCTGGGCACCAGCACGCCCTGCTGCCACCGAAGATGGCCACGGTGTTGAGGTTCCACGACGTCGCAGCTCAAGTGTATTGCCTTCGCCTGCTGCATTCACGAAACGTACTCGGGCTTGTCCGGTAGGTACAAGTGTACGATCATCTCGAACCAACTGGGCAGATAGCGATGCTGCAGGGGGAAATGCTATGACGGTGTAGTCAGCGTTGTCCTCGAAATCCACCGTGGTTTGAATCAGGTTTACGGCCGACCCTACCGGACTTATGGCAACGACGCGGCTTCCTGGAGATACTGTTTTATACGGTGCCGTGGTTCCATAGGCCACGGATGTGTCGAGCACGGTATTGTCGATCTTGACGTCGACGGCTTGGCCGTCGTAAGCCATATGGATGACGCGAAGCCGTGCCACAGGCTGCGACGGATTTGTGCCCTCATCAGCACATCCTACCAGCAGCAGGATCGTCATGAACAATCCCGTCATGATGTTGGTGGCCGTGTTTCGGACTGTCTGGGCTAAGGTCATTGTTTGCTCCGTTGAAGTTCGTCGATGGTTCCTCGAACGCGCCACAGCCGTCGTGCAAGATCCGATTGTTGTTCGACCATCCTATCATACCGTTCATGTTCTTCGGCAATTTCTGCAAGGTAACGGATGCGTTCGGGGGGGATGATGTAGATCTTTTCGCTCATCTCATCACTAGCCGTAAAGGCACTGTTCCATCCAAGACCACAGCGCTCATTGAGTGTGTCGATGATGGCCCGATAGAGTGTATTAGTACCAGGGTCGTTGAATTGGGATGCAATCGTACCATAGACAGGCATCGTATCGACAGCGCGATCGAACAGTTTTCTTGAGCGTTGATACTGTTTGCGAACGTCGCGCAATGCATCCAAGGCACCACGCTTATCGAACTTATTCAACGCAATCAAATCCGCGTAGTCAATCATGTCGATCTTCTCGAGCTGGCTTGCAGCTCCATATTCGGGCGTCATGACGTACATCGAAACGTTGGCCACGTCGGTAATCTGTGAATCACTTTGACCGATACCAGCCGTCTCCACCAGAACAAGGTCGAATCCAGCAACCGCCAAAACGTTGATGGCTGCACGTACATTGGGATTCATAGCCACATTGGCTTCACGCGTAGCAAAAGAACGCATGTAGACGTTTTGGTGACGTACACTGTTCATGCGAATACGGTCACCCAACAACGCGCCACCAGTCTTTCGTTTGGAAGGATCGACACTTACCACGCCGATCCGCTTGTCCGAGAAGTCCTCCGTAAACCGTCGCACCAATTCATCCGTGAGTGAGGACTTACCAGCCCCGCCCGTTCCGGTGATACCGAATACTGGAATCGATGGGGCATTGCTGAGAAATGGCAGCCGGCCCATTTCGCCACGCTCGGCCGCTGTGATGGCTTGAGCGATCGCCAGATGGTTCCCGCGCCGTACTTCAGCCTCCAAGTCCATCCCAAACACGTCCGGAGTGGGATGGTCCGACGTTTGAACAAGATGGTTGATCATACCCTGCAAACCCATCGAGCGGCCGTCATCAGGTGAATAGATGCGGTCGATGCCATAGGCGTGGAGAACATCAATCTCCGACGGCAAAATTGTTCCACCACCACCAGCAAAGATGTGGATGTGGCCCGCGCCGCGCTCACGGAGCAGGTCGTACATGTACTGGAGATACTCGACGTGACCGCCTTGGTAGGACGTCATGGCAATCGCTTGAGCGTCTTCTTGAATGGCGCAGTCGACAACGTCGGCTACAGACCTATTGTGGCCAAGGTGGATGACCTCCACACCTGTTGCCTGGATGATACGCCGCATGACGTTGATGGCGGCGTCATGCCCGTCAAAGAGAGAGGCAGCCGTGACGATGCGGATTTTGGTCGACGGACTGTACGGTTGCTGGTCGTGCATGCATTGTTCTCCTGGTCGCAAGCCACAAAACTACGGACTGACGGTCGCATGGCGGCACAACGGAATAGCTGCTGTTGGCGTTCCTCCAAGCGCCTTTGATGCCCGACACAACCTTTGTGACAAAAGTCATGGTGCAGAAACTGTTCTTGGTGCACCTTCGCAGGGTCTATGGAGACTTCCTGAATTCTAGGTGTTCTGACTGGAGACAAACTATGCGTCGCAACATGGGAACGGCCGATCGCGCCATACGCTCGTTTTTGGCCCTCGTGGCCGTTGTGCTTATCGCAACGGAGACTCTATCTGGCGTCGCTGCTTGGATCGCAGGTGCTGTTGCAGTCGTGTTCCTGGCAACGTCGGCCATTTCGCTCTGTCCGCTGTACTCCCTCATAGGAGTCCGAACCTGCCCGTTGCCAAAACAGTAGGTACGGTCCAAAGGCAAGAAAGGCGCTTTTCCGCGAACCTTTTCCCTCCGCAGTGCATTTTCGCATCATGTTTGCGGAACTGCTTGTCCTTGGAGGCGCCGAAGAGATCGGGGCCAACTGCACCTATCTTGGATTCGATCGGACAGGCATCCTGATCGATGCTGGCCTGCACCCGAAAGACCGCTCCGCCGGGGCTTTTCCCGACATCGACGCTCTTGGCCAGCGCCAAGCTGATGCCCTGATCATTACCCATGCCCACAACGATCACATCGGTGGCCTACC
Organism: Candidatus Kapaibacterium sp.; assembly: GCA_025455735.1. Taxonomy (GTDB): domain Bacteria; phylum Bacteroidota; class Ignavibacteria; order Kapaibacteriales; family Kapaibacteriaceae; genus JALHPC01. The sequence continues at coordinate 2,760 of JALOMA010000077.1, read as the reverse complement.
CTATGTGATGCGACGCATGCCCCACGTGCGTGCCATCATGACACACGCAACACGGGATCTTTCGCATGTAATGTTGCACAATACTGCCAAGCTACTCAAGACCGACATCCGAGACCACCTGCCAAAGGAGTCCTTGGAATTCTACAAGAAGGATACCATCGAGCTGTTGCGCCATGCGTTCGAAGCTTTCCCGTACGAGGAGCCATTCGATATCTCCGGATATTCAGGTGGCGATACAGTACGCACGAGCTTCCATTGGAGTGGACATATCCTGGGTTCGGCCAGCGTCCTTATGGATTGGAAGGGACTACGCGTCCTCCACACCGGAGACGTTCAGTTCGACAACCAGTCCATCGTCCAGAAAGCTCGTACCCCACGCTCCCACGTAGACGTGCTCATCATGGAAAGTACCAATGGTGCCACGGAACGCATGAACGATGTACCGCACGAGTCCAAACGCCTTGCCAGTTTCATCAATACCGTGACCACGGCGAACGGCTCGGTGCTGATACCAACATTCGCCCTTGGGAAAACGCAAGAAGTCTTGCGGGTGCTCTGGGGGTTGATGCAACGTGGCTCTATCCCACACCTTCCTGTATACACCGCAGGAATGGGCTTGAAGATCAACAAGATCTACGACCAATACTGCTACACCGAGCCCATGCGCCAGCCTGGATTTGAGGTGTCCGATATTCCCCAACAACGCATCATTTTCGATGAATTGTACACGGGACCGTATTTCAAACATCCATCAATCGTGCTGGTCTCGAGTGGCATGATGAACAGGGGGACACTTTCCCATGCACTTGCATTGCAGTGGATGCAAAAAGCCAACTTCGGCATCGCATTTATTGGCTACCAGGATCCCGACGCACCTGGGTATGCCCTGCTGAACTCCCAGCCCGGTGTACCGTTCGAATTTGGCCAACGTACGGTTCGCCGACATTGCCACATTGAACGGCTGCGGTTCTCGGCGCATGCATCACTCGACGGACTTCTTGGTTTTGTCATGGACGTGCGTCCAGGTACCGCCGTCCTGATGCATGGCTCCGTGGAAGCATGCGATCATCTGGCACTGTGTATCAAGGAGCGCCTTCCTGAAACGCGCGTACTGATTCCCCGGCGCGGCGTGCCGTACCGTTTGTCCAAAGCGGGTTCAGGTATTCCCTTTGTAGCTCTAGCGGACGACCACGACTGATGCGCCACGGCGTTTACCCGCCGCGTCGAGTTCTACACGGTACACGCCCACTGGCCACGATGAGCACGGCATGGATACCGATGGCGTGCCAGCATGTATTGTTGTACGCACGACGTGCCTGCCATAGGCATCAGTGACGCGCAGCTCGCTGCCAGCATGGTCGCCGAACCTGATGTTTACAACCTCCGTTGCGGGGTTGGGATCCACAAAGAGATGATGCACCACGGAATCCTTGTGTTCTTCCCCGCCCGGGGCAACTACCTTGGTGGCTGCCGTGGTTACAACTGCGTAGTATCTGGAAGCTGCCAATAACGTTCCGCCTATGGTCCGCAGCATGGGCCTCACGAGTGTGCCGTCCTCGATATACCAAGGTACCTCAATGGCAACGTGGTGCGTACCCGGAGGCACGATTGCCATTCGGCGATACTCTCCCACAGTAACGTCGAAGACGTCAACACAAATACTGTCTGTATATCCGTGATTCCATGCGATTGCGACCGTTCTTCCGCGCATCCAGATACTGTCAGTCTGTACGGCCGTTGAGGCGATCCCGACCGTTGTACACAGAACCAACATAGCAGCGATATACGTTTTGTTCATGGTGTTTTTCCTGAAGAAATGGAGAATTGTCACTCGAGAATGGCCCGCCTGAGAAGGTGATTGCCTTCACCATCCGTGGTTACGTCAACGACAAGCTCGTCGGCACGATCCAACCACGCATATTCAAAGACGGCATCTGTGGTGGCTTCCTCCGTGGCTGTTGTCACGAGGGTTCTGTCCGTTCTGCGTTCCGTTGCGTCTAAACCGCGACGCTCGCCCGTTACGACGTGTTCTTTGCGGTGCTCCGTAGGCAGAACATTCACGCGTAGCAAAGCAGCAGGGTATTCCATGCGATCCAGTACGACATGCTGAAGGACGCAGGGTTCGCCCACCATCGACCTCAGACCTGGCTGTGTTGACAGGATGATGGTAGACATCGGTAGACATTGCCGCCGAGGCGTCGTCTGTGGATCGTGAACGGCAAATCGCAGAATACGCTGTTCTCCTCCTATGCTTTGGCCAAGTGACAAACGGGCATCTGGGCGGGCCACAATTTCTACGTCGCGGGCCCACAGTTCCCCTTTCGGATGATATCCATTGAAACTCCGCGCTACAAGACAACCGTCAAGTGTGTGACTGTCAAAGGGATGCGAGTATTCTACGTCAATCGTTGCCCCAAGGCCAGGCTCGTATTCGATTTGCCGACCTCCCGGTGGCTCGTCTTCCGCTGTGTGATGAAGGTCGGCCAATTCGTACCACCGACGCCGAAAGATTGACGTACTTCGATTTCCATCCATGGTACGCACCGACATTCCTACGCGAACGACCCTCATATCCTGGTACCAGAAGACGTTTACGACATGGGCATCGTCTGCGTTCTGCCGACATTCATTACGGTGCCGCCGTGCCTGCACCCTTCCAGTCCATACGGTGGATCCCGAACAGGAAACGATGTTCTCTCCATCGTCCAGAGATCGTAGCCAAAGCCCTCGGTGCCGCGACTCTTCGATCACCAGCCGTAT
>JALOMA010000273.1 GCA_025455735.1 Candidatus Kapaibacterium sp. | reverse complement strand
ACAAGGGGCCGAAGGACGTCATAGAGAATACGACATGTGGCTGCACTGGAAGTATCACTGAGCAGCTCCGATGCAAAAGCTTCGGGATCTTCATGATGATCAATACAAAGGATATCCTTGTTTAGCTCGCGAAGATCTTCCGATAATGGGGCAAATCTTGATTGACTGTTGAGATCAAGCACGATGATGCAATCCGCCTCTTCAAGCGCCTGCCGATGCATTTGGGGCTCATATACCTGGAGGGTCTCTGACCCTGGCAACCATGTTAGGTAGTCTGGGCACGGTGAGGGTAGCAAGACGGTTGACTGCTTTCCCATCCCATCAAGGACGTGCTTTACCGCCAAAACTGATCCAATGGCGTCGCCGTCGGGGTTAATGTGTGTCGTAATAACTGCCGAATGAAGGGACAGTAGACGTAAAATCGCTGGGCGATACGATATGGGAGTGCTCGAATTCATGACGCAAATCTAGGGATGAACGTGCTGCAATACCGTGGAATAATCGATATTCGTAGATGGCATTACAGGAACTCACAGGCTGGCGGCGCACCAGCACGATTGCATCGCTGATTGTCCTTGCCGTTTTGGCCTTGGTTGTCATTGTCGACCAAGCGATCCTGCCCGCAGTTACTTCAGCATCAGGTGAAGTTCGTGTGCCAACCTTTACTGGTATGTCCCGTCATCGTGCCGAAGCACTAGCGCAAAGTCATGGTCTGGTTATCCATAGCGTCCGTGAACAATATTCCGATACTGCCGTAAAGGGTCGCGTTCTTTCGCAGCTTCCCTACCCTGGCGCTATCGTGAAAGAGGGACGTCACATCTATTTGACCGTCTCCCGAGGGATCGAGTCTGTCTTTGTCCCCTCCCTAGTTGGGATGACCCAGAGAGAAGCACGATTGTCTCTCATGAAAGTGGGATTGTCATTAGGTGACGTTTCATACGAATATTCGGACTCCGTGGCACATGGTCGTATTGTGGCTCAGGGAATCGTAGCGGGGCAAAACGTTGCGTACGGTACCGTAGTCGATGTGGTGCTCAGTCAAGGGCCGCAGGGGCTTCCCATACCGCTTGTCGAAGGGCTTCCTGCGAGCGAGGCGAAGTCGCAATTGGAGGCACTCGGCTACGCCATTTCCATTCGTTATACTCCATCGGGCTTATACGAGTCCAATACCGTTGTCAGGCAGATACCGAAGGACACCATCCTTGCTCCTGGAGTCGTTGTGACACTTGAGGTGGCGCGATGATCGCTTTTGTTCTGATGCGTCACGCCACAGCTTCACCATTGGGCAGGAGCGATAGGGATCGTGAATTGACAGCCTCTGGACGAACGGAAGCTGCAGCCCAAGCGCAATGGCTCCTCCATAACATGGACGCGTCAACCCTCGTCATTCACAGTCCATATAGGCGCGCCGTTCAGACGGCATCGATTGTTGCCGAAACGCTCATGACTAATTGCGTTGAGGATGTGCGCCTGGGAGCCGATCGTCGAGAATCGGACATCATCGACGTTCTTGGTGATTTCAACGGCCGTCCCGTTGTTCTCGTTACTCATTTGCCCATGGTCGCTGAAGCCTTGGCCACCCTTCTTCAGAGCAGCGCTGGGCATTTTCACATGCCTCCAGCCACCTTTGCATGCTGTGCATGGGATTCGTTCATACGAAAACGTGCCGTCCTGCTCGCATACTCAGCTCCTGACGGCGCTCTATTAGCGCGCCCAGGATGGTAATCGTTCCTCGGGTTCTTTCAGCCACACCGTTTCGCCATCATCGTACACTTCATACACTTCCAGTCCACTTGATCCGCGAACCGCCCTGCCGGAGGTGATGTCGTATTGCCAGCCGTGTAGAGGGCATTCAACGATACCGTTCCGAACCAATCCGTCGCAGAGAATCGCAGCATGCTGATGTTTACAAACGTTGCTGATTGCGTAAACGCTATCGGCGAATCGGAAAACGGCAATATCATGTTCCACATCGAGTTCAACTCGTTTGCCCGCTGTCGATACCACTTCAATACTGCGGCAAACTGCAATCCAACGTTGTCCGTTGATGACTTTGATGCGACGCGCCATTAGGGGGTCATGGGTGAAGTTATTTCGACCTGTTGTCGTAGTCCATATCCCCTCCCGTCAAATTGGATAGTGCTTGCCTGACGCAATGCGTCGTGTTCGAAGACGAGAATCCACGATTCTTCAACAATCGTGGGGAGGAGCATGTTCTTTTCTTGGATGGCCGTCAAGGGATGATTGTCGTAGCCCATAACGTATGGAACGGCAACGTGTGCGCCAGTTGGGAACAGGTCGGCAGCAAATAGGAGCGTACCTTCGGATCCGTGCACACGCACAGCCTGCATTGCCATCGTATGCCCAAAGAGAGGTTGAACATGGACGTCGGGAAAGAGCTCTCCGTCTCCATCCAGCAGATCCATCAATCCTGCTTCGACAATACACTGCCACGTGTCTGGTAGAAACGAAGCCCTGTCCTTTTCCGTTGGATTCTGGGCCCAATCCAAATGCTGACGCTGCACGTAGTGTCGCGCTAGCGGGAATCGAGGCCGGAAGGTCGTTCCGTCAGGGATAACGGCGCCCCCTGCATGATCAAAGTGCAAGTGCGTAAACACGACATCCGTAACCTGGGAGGGGGCCACGCCACACAATGCCAGAGAATGTTCCAGTGAAGACGTCGAGAAGTCCAGACCATAGATGTCATGCAGCTTGGGCGGCATGAAAGCCGCATTGCCAGTATCAACGAGAACTACGCGATTGTTTCCGCGGAGGAGGAGGCACCGAGCAACCATCGGAATGCGGTTGCGACTGTCTGCTGGGCTATAGGCCTTCTCCCAAAGAGGCTTGGGTACCACGCCAAACATAGCGCCTCCGTCAAGGCCGAATC
>JALOMA010000076.1 GCA_025455735.1 Candidatus Kapaibacterium sp. | reverse complement strand
AGAGTGAATGATGAAAGCGCTAGTGCTGGTGGGAGTGCTGCTCTGTGCCTCGTCCGTAGTGATGGCACAAGTGGACGCCAAGGCCGTATCCGATGATCTGCAAAAGGTTGCCGACCTTAAAGCCGACTCCTTGCCGTGGAAACTAAAGGCGTCCCTCGGGGCTGGCCTAACGCAGGTTTCCCTGAACAATTGGGCCGGTGGTGGCCAGAATAACATTACCATTCGAGGCCTTGTATTGGCGTCGGCAGATTATGCGAATGGACTGTTCTCGTGGGACAACGATTTGGATCTTGGCTACGGCGTCAACAAACAAGGATCACAGGAATTCCGGAAAACGGATGACCGAATCATCATTACGTCCAAGGCATCCATCAAACAAAATGACCAGCTGCGTTATACGGCATTTGTGGACTTCCGTACGCAGATTGCCGTTGGCTACAATTTCGATAAACAGAATGCCGACAGCTCCAATTTCCTGAAAATATCCAATCTGTTTGCGCCTGCCTATTTGACCGGTGCTCTTGGTGCTGAATGGACGCCCGCACCACAGCTTCGCGTTATGGCATCGCCACTATCATCACGTTCCATTCTTGTGCTCGACGATGAATTGGCCGCCATTGGTGCCTTTGGCGTGCTGCCAGGCGAAAATGTCAAAACGGATATTGGTGGTTTGATTAACGCTACCCTTGACTGGACCTTTGTTGAGAATGTACAATGGAAGTCACGGTTGAATACATTTTGTCGCTACGATGCACCGGATCTTTGGATCGTGACGCTCGAAAATGCTTTCTTGTTGAAGGTAAACAGCTTTTTGAATGTAGGACTCCTCACGGACGTGTTCTATGATGATCGTGTGCCAGTGGTGCGCGACGACGGCACGACGGGCCCAGCAACGCAGGTGCGGAATCAGATTGTCATCAACTTCGTCTACAATCTTTCGAATCACTGATCGGCGTACTGGGCCCGGAATTCGTCCTCCGTCAGGATGGTAATCCCTAGCTCTTCCGCCTTGGCCTGTTTACTACCAGCACCAGGCCCGGCAACCACAACATGTGTCTTCTTGGAAACGGAGCCCGAGGTTTTGCCACCTCGGGCTTCAACGTATTCTTCTGCTTCTCTGCGCGTCATGGTCTGCAGTTCACCGGTAAACACGAAGGTTTTACCAGCAAAGCGTTCATCATGCTCGATCGGCGTACTCTCCATCTCCATGGATAGCCCAGCGGTCCGGAGGAGTTCCATGAGGTTCCGGTTGTCGGGCTCGGAGAAATAGTCCACGACTGAATTCGCCGTGCGTTCGCCAATTCCCGAAATGGTGGCAACGTCCTGTGGACCTGCCGACATCAAGGCGTCGATGGACGGGAAGGCCTTGCAGAGCAGTTTTGCCGTTCCCTCGCCAACGTGGCGAATTCCCAGCGCGAAGAGCAGCCGAGGCCACGGTTGTGTTTTGCTGGCATCGATGGCAGCGAGAAGTCTATCTACGGATTGTTCTGCCCAACGTTCGAGGGCCAAGATGTCGGCACGCCGATGGCTGAGCGTGTAGATGTCGGCAATGGACGTTAGGATGCCCGCTTCCACGAATTGGTCGATGGTCTTTTCTCCAAGACCCTCGATATCCATGGCATCGCGCGAAGCAAAGTGCTCCAGCATTCGCCTGAGCTGCCAGGGGCACAGGGTGTCGACACAATACGTATTCGCTTCGCCTTCTGGATGGTGAAGCGTGCTGGAGCGCGGGCATGGGCATCGGGTGGGCATTGACCAGGGCGTAGGGAATTGGGCCTTGTTCAACACGGCACTCACCTTTGGGATAACGTCTCCGCCCTTTTCCACCTGCACGGTGTCGCCAATGGACAGTCCTAGCTCGCGCACAAAATCTTCGTTATGCAATGTTGCCCGTGCTATTGTGGAACCGGCCAGTGCAACAGGCTCCAGCTCGGCCACGGGAGTAACAACACCCGTTCGCCCAACCTGCAGGGTAATATCTTTCAACGTTGTTGAAGCCTTCTGTGCTTCATACTTGTAGGCAATTGCCCAGCGTGGAGAACGAGCAACCGATCCTAGTTCATCCTGGTGACGCAGTGAATCTACCTTGATAACGATGCCGTCAATCTGGAATGGTAGCTGATGCCGCTCTTGTTCCCACCTGTCAATGAAGGCCATGATGCCGTCCACCGTTTCCACCCGTTCCACGGCCACGCCCGTGGTGAAGCCAAGATTCTGGAGAAGTTTCGTGGATTCGTAATGCGACGTCAGACGCAGTCCGTCAATCTCCATCCAGTATGCTACGAACTGAAGGGGGCGCTGGCCCACCTCGCGGCTGTCTTTCAGTTTCAGCGTACCAGCTGCCAGATTTCGTGGGTTGGCATATGGTTTTTCGTCGCGTGCAAGCATGGCATCATTGATGGCTGCAAAGTCTGTGTTCAACATGTAGATCTCGCCGCGCACCTCTATGTTGGAGATGGTGGTGCCGTCTCGTTCACTTGGCCGAAGCCGCAGGGGTACGCTGCGAATCGTGCGCACGTTTGCAGTAACGTCGTCGCCCTGTTCGCCATCGCCACGTGTGGCGGCAATGGTGAGCACACTATCGCGATATGTGAGCGACATCGCTACGCCGTCTACCTTCAGCTCGCACGTGTAGGTAGGCACGGCCCCCTCCAGAAGCGATCGTACGCGGCGGTCGAAGTCTTCGACGTCCGAGCGGGAGTAGGTATTTGCCAGCGACAACATCGGGCGGGCGTGTCGTACCGATGCGAAACTGCTAATGGGTAGGCCGCCAACACGCTGGGTGGGACTGTCGGCAGTGACAAGGTCCGGCCATGATGTTTCAATCGCAGTCAGCTCGGCAAACAGAGCATCATAGTCGCGGTCGCTCACGGTGGGACGAGCGTCAACGTAGTATCGTATGTCGTGCTCGTGGATCAGACGTCGGAGTTCGGAAGCTCGCTCGACGACTTCTGCTGGGGGGGCAAAGAGAGGTGGTTGCGTCATGCTGCAAAATAATCGTTCGTAACTTCGGAGCTGTTTTCGAACCAAGGAACATGTCCATGCAGTCTCGTCGTGTTGTCGTAACCGGTTTGGGTGTTGTATCGCCGTTGGGAAATACCCTGGAGACATTTTGGAACAATCTCACGAGCGGCGTAAGTGGAGCTGCCGAAATCACGTCAATCGATGCCTCGAAGCATAAGACGCGCTTTGCGTGTGAGGTCAAGGGGTTCGATCCATCAGCGCATTTGGATAGAAAGCTGATCCAGTCCACTGACCGGTTCGTCCAGTACGCTCTCGTGGCTGCCACTGAAGCGTTGGAACATGCTGGTGTAACGGCAGAACGTGTGGACCCCACCCGTGTAGGGGTCATATGGGGTTCAGGCAACGGTGGCATCCAGACCCTCGAGCAACAGGTTCTTGACTATGGTAAGGGTGATGGTACGCCAAGGTTCTCGCCGTTTCTGGTTCCTCGCATGATCGTGGATATGGCCAGCGGCCTGATCAGTATCCGAAACGGTTTCCAAGGGCCGTCGTTTGCCCCAGTCAGTGCCTGTGCTACCTCGACAACGGCTATCATCGAAGCAGCGTTGTATGTGGGCAGCGGTTTGGCGGACGTTGTGGTTGCTGGCGGTAGCGAAGCTCCTATCACCCACAGCGCGCTGGGAGGGTTCTCATCGTCGAAGGCGCTGTCAACGCGCAACGACGATCCCACGCGCGCGTCGCGTCCCTTCGATGTGGAGCGCGACGGATTCGTTATGGGAGAAGGTGGCGCAGCATTGATCGTCGAGAGCTATGAGCACGCCGTGGCACGTGGTGCTACCATTCTGGCAGAGATTATTGGTTTTGCTCAGACAAGCGACGCCTTTCACATGACGGCCACCCATCCCGAAGGATTGGGTGCTGCACGAGCAATGAAGCAGGCTTTGGCAATGGCGGGTGTGCAGCCAGAAGACGTGGATCACATCAACGCCCATGCTACGTCCACACCAAAAGGCGATGAGTCCGAGCTGCAGGCCATTCGCAGCGTCATCGGCGACGACGGTCGGGCCATCATTACGTCGACGAAGTCCATGACGGGCCACCTCCTCGGTGCTGCCGGAGCAATTGAATCAATCGCTTGTATCCAGGCTATTCGCTTCGGTATTGTTCCGCCTACCATCAATCTTGCCAACGCCGACCCCCACGTAGGCAATCTCCGCATTGCCGCCAAAGAAGCTGTCCACACGGACGTCGCAATCGCCATGAACAACACGTTTGGCTTCGGCGGGCATAACGCCATTTGTGTGTTTGCACGGCCACGGTCGTAGTACGCCACTTCCCTGTACCTAGCTATTCGATCACGAACATGCCCGTCGTGGCCTTACCCGTCTGTCCAATCAGGTGATAGAGATACAGCCCACGTCCAATGCCATGGATGGCGGGAACAAATGGCGACTGCGGTTCTTCGATGGTCATCATGAGCTGTCCCGTTAGGGAATAGATCATGATTTTCCAGACGTCATAGGGGAATGGTAGCATGTTGCCATGAAGGCGCTCCAACGCGTTTCTAGGCGACGTAACGGACGTGGAGGGAGAAGTCCGAAGAACGTCGATCCAGCCGTTGGCAGAGCGAATGGCGCGATCGGGGCGCGACGTTATCGTGACATGATACTCTGGGTTATACGTGGACTGGGGGCGAACGATGCTCAATGCTTCTACGCTGTCCAGTGCGCCCGTTGTGGGGTCCACAAGGATGATGGCGCTCACGGAAAGTCTGCTTGATCCCACCAGATAGGCCAGCTGTCCTGCCACCATTCCAGCGCGACGTGGCCACGACAGTTGGCCCGCCAATGCGACGCGTTGTGGCGACGATCCTTCTGTAGCGATACAAAGCGAATCCATGGACACTCCAAGGATGGTGGTGCCGTTAACGGCATCAGCGCAGCCATCCAGGTTCTGCCATGTGTATCCGCCATCAAAGGTGATGGCACGTGGCCTGTCGCGGCCAACAAGCGCCATCGTGGAGGCATCCCACTGCTCCGTCACGACGAACTCGTTTACCTCCACCGTTTGAAGCTCCGCGCCTGTAGCGTCCATGGCAACCACGTTCTCTGAACGCTGCACAAGGAACGTACCATTGATGACCGCGAGAATGCTCTTCTCGGGCGCTGGATTAACCGTCCACCGACTACTGTTTGCGTCATACGTCCACCACTGGCCATCAAGTGTAATGTGGTGACGTCCCAACATATCCACGTCGTAGCTGAACGCCGATGCCTGTCCGCGTGAAGCTGCGTCCCTGATGTCTTCTGGCAACTGCCATTCCTCCCACGTGCGCCCGTCATCGGCACTAGCCAACCACGACAGACCATTGTTGATGCCACCCGCCGATGCCGTCCGGATCGCGAGCAGGGCAAAGAGTGTGTCGTTCCGCCCCGGACGGATGGTGGCCAGTGGCGTGGTTGCCAGGCCAAAGCGCCGAAGCCTGGTTACCGTTGGAAGAAGTCGTTCCATCGTACTACCGGATGTAGCAAACAAGCCACCGTGGTGGCTGGGTACGAACGTCCGTCCTTGGACCTGATAACACATCCGCATGACTTCCGTCGCAACACCGTCGATGCCGTCCATGGTCAAGGTCTCGACTCCAGGTTGGCCATCAGCGCTCATGCTGAAGAGGTAGCCGGTGGTGCCATCAAGGACGCCCACGGAAAGGCCGTCTGCCGTGGATACTGGAGAACAGCGCGGCGGGATCGCCAAGCCTGGCTGATCGTCCGCTTGAATGGTATACAACGGTGGGGTCCGAACGAGCTCATTCGTTACCATATTCTGAACCGTGAACGCTTTGGAGGTACACCGGATCACCATCCATGCTCCACTAATCATCAAGGGATGGGACGTCAGGTCGTCGACAACGATAGGCTCAGCCGTTACCGACGTACCGACGCGTATCCGATACAGCGCTGCTGACGTCCGCGATGTTGCGCGATAGCTCACGATGGCCGTGGTATCCGTGGTGCGCCATAGCCATCCGCTGGTACGCATGCTGTCCAGCACCACATGGCGAGTAGTGCCGAGTGTGTCCACATGGACGGCCATTCCTCCTGCTACGATCAGCGCGCCTGTACCCATACGAACCATTCGGTGGCTTGCGTCGCGCCGTACATTCTCATCGAGAGGGATGGTCATGATGGTCGTCACAGGTCCACCCGGGAATGGTCGTTGCAGGGAAACAACGCCGGCATCGGAGCACGTCAGCAGCGTCGATCCAATCCTGCATGCCGCTGCAATGTCCCCTAGGGCGAAGGTCGAAGGTCCTAAACGAACATCACCATCGCTGCCTACGTCAACCCGGCTACCACCCTGGCCCAAAACGTAGACGATGGAGGTACGGGCTGCGTCGACGACCACCGTCCGGTCCATCATCGCCGCCGAAGCCACGTGTGCCGTATGATGGACGATTTGAGCGGTAGCTGGAATCGCGAACGAAGCCAACACTATCAGGGCGAGGAAATGCGTCATGGGCATCGCCAACAATAGCAAATCCTCATCACTCGACACTCACCGATATCATCATGGTTGATCGTACAACGGACGTTCCCATCCAAATAGCGGCGGAAGCCCTCCTGGCGGGAGAACCCGACGTTATTGCCAACATGGCTAACATTGCGGCCTTACTCTATCACTCTGTGCCAACCATCAACTGGGTGGGCTTCTATCGTGTTAGCGGACGGGAGCTTGTCCTTGGGCCTTTTCAAGGTAAGCCCGCATGTATTCGTATTGCGCATGGCAAAGGGGTCTGTGGAACAGCGTGGGCGGAGGATCGAACCATTCGCGTGCATGACGTCGAGGCATTTCCGGGACACATCGCCTGTGATGCCGCTTCGAAGTCGGAAGTCGTGGTTCCTCTGCGTAGGAACGGCGTGGTCGTGGCCGTTCTGGATGTCGACAGTCCCGTCCTTGGACGTTTTTCCGATACCGATGTGACCATGCTCGAAAGTATCGCCACGCTTGTCGAGCGCGGCTGCACCTGGTAACGTCACGCTTCTCGCCCGAGCCGCACGAGGGGTATGCGCCGCACCCTCTACATCGTCCCCCTTGTCTTTCTTTTCATGGTGCCATGGCCCCTTCCCGCGCAGGTTGTAGTGAATGAGGTTCATCCTACGCCAGCGGCAGGAGAGCCCGAGTGGGTCGAGCTGGAGAATCGCGGGCTGACATCTCAGAGGCTAACCGGGTGGTGGTTGTGTGATGCTCGATCATGCATTCAACTGCCAGCGGTCGTTATGCCCGCAAAAGGACTCATTGTTGTTAGTCGTGATACTGCCGCCTTGCGGGAGCAACGGTTTATCCCCCGCGGCGTGCTCGTCCTGGAATGTGCCGTTCCTAGCCTGAACAACACCACGGATGGCGTTCTCCTGCGACGGCCAGATTCAACACTTGTTGACAGTTCGGTGTATCGTGTTGTCGTGAAGGGGCGTTCGTTGGAACGCACGGGTTCTGGATGGACAACAACGGTAGCTCGGGACAGTGCAACGTGTGGGCGATTGAACAGCACGGTCGTTCTGGATCGCGATCTCCGTATCGTGGGCATAACGCCCTATGGCTCTCCTCCGTCGTTGGCAATAACCTTCATCAATGCTGGCAGGACGTCCTTCCCTTCATTCCGTGCAGCCTGTGATATTGGAAAGGGGCCCCGGCGCACGATGGAGATGCCTGGGCTAGCCCCAGGGGAAGAAACGGTGTGGAGGCTTCAGGTCGAAGGTCAACCAAACGACACCGTCGACGTTCTTGTATGGCACCACGTCGCGGATGAGCGCAGTGAAAACGACACGGCCGCTACCACCATCGTGGTGCCACCCCTTCCGGGAAACGTTGCCGTGATGGAAATACTTACGGATCCACCGGCTGGCCGCCATGACTATATCGAGCTCTGGAACAGATCGGGAACGATGATATCCCTGGCGGGCTGGATGCTGGTGGACCAGCAGGTCAACGGGGAAAGCGACACCGTCGTTCTGCCGGCTGTAGACGTGCCCGATGGGGCACGTGCCGTCCTTACCGCCGACGTGGCCCTTCGGGCCAGAATTCCAGACAGCGCCGTCGCCGTGCCAATACCGTCGGGATTCAACTTGGATGCCGATGGGGACTCGCTCTGGCTGCTCAATGCTTCGGGATTTGTCGTAGATGCCTGCGTCGTAGATGTCCAGTGGCATGCGACCGCCCTGCCAGCAACGAAAGGAGTTTCGTTTGAACGTTGGTCCTACGACGCTCCCGGGCAACTCGCTACCAGCTGGGCCTCCAGTAGCGATCCATACGGGGGCACTCCAGGCGCTGCCAATGCCATTGGTCTGCGCGCCAGAAGCGACGGAAGTAGCTTGGAAGCACATCCTCCAGCGTTTAGCAGCAAACGCAGTTCGGGCACGTTCCCATGCAGGATTGCTTACACCCAGCCATATGCCTATGCTCTCATGGATATGCGAGTGACGACCATGGAGGGGCTTCCCGTGCGGACGCTCGTTAACGCCGTCGTAGGTGGGCGCCAAGGGGCAGTATTTTGGGATGGCACCGATGCTAACGGAATGTCCGTTCATCCAGGACCCTACCTCGTGGTGTTCACGGCCCTTGATACGGCCTCGACGAACTCCACACATTCCCACGCCGTCGTGACCGTGGGGGAGTGAGTCATGTGGTCTTCGCAAAAGGTAACTTGGCGCTGCACGTCGTGGTGGGTAAATTCCACGTCTTGTATCCAATCCAGAATAACCGTGCCCAAAGCATCCAAAAAAACACGTCAGGCGGCAGTTCAGACGGCTGTCGATCTTGACGACGAAGAACTCTATCTCAATCGTGAACTCTCGTGGGTAGCCTTCAACAGGCGTGTCCTGGAAGAGGCGGCCGATCAGTCCCACCCATTGCTGGAACGGCTGAAGTTCCTGAGCATCTTTGGGACGAATTTGGACGAGTTTTTCATGATTCGCGTTGCTGGGCTCAAAGAGCAGATATACTCTGGCGTCACCGAGCTTTCCAGCGATGGAATGTCACCAAGCGAACAACTCAAGGAAATTCGCGCACAGCTGCTTCCCTTGCTGCAGTGGCAGGGTGAGATCTACAACAAGACCGTGGTTCCTGCCTTGGAGAAGGAAGGTATTGTTATCCATGACTTTACCGAACTGACGTCCGAGGAGCGAAGCGAATACGAGCGGGACTTTGTGGACAACATCATGCCGGTTCTCACGCCGTTGGCGTTGGATCCTGGCCATCCGTTCCCCCGTTTGTTGAATAGGTCGCTGAACATTGCCTTTGTCCTCGATGATGACGTCAACGGTCAAAAGGAAACTAAGATTGCCGTCTTGCAGCTTCCATCGGCGTTGCCACGGCTGGTCAAACTCGTTCGAGGGAGTGGCCATCATTATGTGCTTCTGGATGACATCATTAGGGCCCACGCTGGTATCCTGTTCCCTGGCTTTGCGTTCAGGGAGTCTCACGTATTCCGCGTAACGCGTGATGCCGACGTCGAGATTGCAGAGGATGAAGCCAACGATCTCATAACAGCCGTTGCGGAGGGTATTCGGCAGCGACGGTGGGGCACGGACCCCGTGCGTTTGGAAGTCGGGCCCGACGTTCCACGTTTCCTGCGGGATTTTCTCGTCAAATCGCTGGACCTCGAACCCTACGACGTCTATCCAACGGATATCCCGCTGAACCTTCAGGACTTCCTGCAGCTGATGTCGTTGGATAAGCGCAAGCTGAAGGACCCACCGTTGGTCTCGCGCAGTCTGCCGGAGTTCATGCCCGACGGTGTAAACGTCTTCGACGTGTTGAAGGATGGAGACCTCATGGTGCACCACCCTTTTGATTCGTTCACGAATAGCGTCGTCAAATTCCTGAAAGCTGCAGCTGCGGACCAACAAGTATTGGCCATCAAAATTACCTTGTACCGTGCTGGTGGCTCTTCCCCAGTCATAGATGCCCTGCGGGAAGCTGCACTGAATGGAAAGAACGTTACGGCATTTGTCGAGCTCAAGGCACGCTTCGATGAAGAAAACAACATTGCTTGGGCACGCGCCTTGGAACAGTCAGGGGTCCACGTGGTGTATGGTGTGCTCGGACTAAAGACGCATTGCAAGGTATGCCTCGTTATTCGCAAAGAAGGCCGAAACGTGCTGACCTATGCACATGTTGGCACGGGGAACTACAACCTGTCAACCTCCCGCGTATATACCGATATTGGCATTTTTACTGCACGGCAAGAGTTTGAACGCGACTTCGTGCATTTGTTCAATCACCTCACTGGTTATTCCAAACACACGGGATGGCAGCATCTTGGTGTTGCTCCAGTGAATCTCCGCTCAAAACTGATTGATCACATTCGTGCCGAAGTTGAGCATCAGCGTGCTGGTCGCCCAGCGCACATCGTTGCCAAGATGAATGCCCTGATTGATCAGGATATCATCCGGGAGCTCTATGCAGCCTCCATGGCCGGTGTTCGTATCGATCTCATCATTCGTGGTGTGTGTACGCTTCGCCCTGGTATTCCTGGCGTCAGTGAGACGATTACCGTCCGGAGTATTCTTGACCGATTCTTGGAGCATAGCAGAATTTATTGGTTTGCCAATGGGGGCTCTCCAGACTGTTTTATCTCCTCTGCAGACTGGATGACGCGAAATATGGATCGTCGCGTTGAAGTCCTGTTCCCCATCTATGACGCTAAAATTCGAAACCGTCTGTGGGATGTTCTTGCAGCGTACCTGTCCGATACTGTAAAGGCACGAATTCTTCAATCCGATGGGTCGTATGTACGATCGGATCTTGGCGAGAATCCCTTTCGCGTCCAGCAGTCGTATCTTCAGCAGGCACGTAAGCGATGATAGGATTTATT
>JALOMA010000075.1 GCA_025455735.1 Candidatus Kapaibacterium sp. | reverse complement strand
GAGCACAGTCCAGCAGCGAATTGACGGTAGGGCCGCCGGCGCTGTCGATGATACAGTCGAAGCCACCAGACTGCTTCTTTAGTACGGAAGGCCAATCGGCATCCGTGTACAGACAACCACCGTGGGCAATACCTTCGTCGAGAGCATGGTGCAGCACGTCCGCCTTTCCTGACGTAACCCATACGGATGCGCCCATGGCAGCGGCAAAACGCGCAGCAAAGGAGGCTACGCCACCGCCGATGCCAGTGACCAGGACGGTGCATCCGGGCGCAACGCGACCTTGCCGGACGGTTGCTCGATATGCGGTGACGCCAGCAAGGGGCAAGGCAGCACACTCTTCGTCCGAACAGTGTGCAGGAGCCAGGTGAACATTGGCGGCAGGAACGGCAATGCGTTCAGCCAACGTGCCTTGCGTGGGCATGCCTAGAATGGAAAATTCCGGACCCTGGGCATCCTCGTTGAGGCCCCAGAATAGGGAAGGATCGATAACGACGCGTTGGCCAACAAGGTGGTCTGGACCACTCCGTACGATGCCCACGCCGTCGCTGCCAAGGATGGCCGGTAGAACGATGCCAGGATACTTCCCAACAGAGATCCAATAATCGCGTCGGTTCAGCCCAGCAAACGTCAGATCGACAAGGACCATCGATGCATCTGCCACGGGGTCGGGAACAGTCTCGGCCTGTAAGCCGTTTTCTGACAGGATGATTGCTCGCATGCTCGAAAATACGTTGTAACTTGCAGGTTCATGACCCCACCATCAGTCACAGGCTCCGTCTATCACATGTGGTTCCTCCGCGGAATCGCCATGATCGTCCTGTGCGCATTTGGAATGGCCTTGGGAGTAACGTCGGCCCACAGCCACGATGAGCATCACCACGATCACCACGATCAGCACACGGTTGGGGTGGTGTTGGAAGCCAACGATGATCATCAGGACCAAGACTGTGCGCTGTGCCATCTGACAGTGCCGCCAGGCATGCTAACGACCATGTATACGACGTGCCAGTACTATTCCTGCACGGAACTTCAGCAGCCAGTTGTACGCTGCTATATAGACCAACGATGCACACGTGATGTGCGAGGGCGAGCGCCGCCAGCAGTCTGACGTCGGCAGCAATCTCTCCTGGCCCTAGGCGGGCTAGGCGCAAAACCAACCTACCGAGCTTTATCCATGCCGATTCATGTCGGAGTGGCGCTGCTTGTATGCCTTGTTTCCGTGTTCCACGGAGCAAAGGCAAACGGGCCACTCCCCGATGTGCACGTCCACGGCGTTGTGCGCGACAGCGCAGATCGACGCCCGCTGGCTGGTGCAACCATCCGCATTCACCCTGGTGGCAAAGGGGCCATCGCTGACCGCGACGGTGTGTTCCATCTCCACGATGTGGAGGAGGAACCCATCCGTCTGGCCGTTTCATATGTGGGCTACGAAACCCGTATCGTGACGATTGCTGGCCGTGGGCCCGACCGTCGCGTGGAGATCGTCCTTGCCCGCGCCGACCGTGAGGCGAAGACCGTCGTGGTGCAGGCCGATCGTGAGTCCGCTGGTTCACCAACGCAACAGGTTGCTACGGTTACGCAGGCCGAGGTAGATGAACATCGGGGTCAGACCTTTGCCGACGCGCTACGCGGAGTTGCGGGTGTTACCGTTCTGCAGACAGGGCCATCGATCGCCAAACCCATGATCCATGGCATGACGGGTGTTCGGCTGGTAACGCTCAATGCAGGCGTTGTGCAGGAAGGCCAGCAGTGGGGGGCCGAGCATGCACCGGAGATAGATCCGTTTACGCCGGGTAGAATTCAGGTTGTCACGGGACCGGCCAGCGTACTCTATGGTCCAAATGCCATCGGTGGTGTGATCTCCGTTGAACCACGCCCGCTCCAGCCGTTTGCAGCTGGGTCCGGTGAACTGTCCCTGAACGGTTTCCTCAACAATCGGCAGGGGGCCGTGGCACTATGGGGCGAAAAGGGGGGGCTTTTCGGACTGCCCTTGGCGATGCGGGTGCAAGGCAGTCTTCGCCAGGCCGGAGATGCCGCAACACCGGACTACATTCTGAACAACACGGGCTTCCAGGAACGGAATGGTGCGGTGGATGCCGTTGCCTTGATTGGCGACGTTCGCCTGGCCGCTAGGGCGTCCGTTTTCTCGACAACATTGGGCATCTTTTCCGGGGCGCATATCGGTACTGCCGACGACCTTCGCCGCGCCATCGAGCGGGGCCGGCCACGACGCACCGAGGACTTTTCCTATGACATTGCCAGGCCACGACAGGAAATTCAGCACACGCTGACGTCTCTTCAGATAGATGGAGTCGTTGGCGATGGAATCCTGCGTGCAACCATCGGATGGCAACGCAATGAACGCGCCGAATTCGATGCCCACAATGCCCGCATCGTGGGCCGAGGAACCGATCCCGTAGAACGTGCGCGCGATAGCATCGCACGCCTTGAACGCTCGCTATCGACACCGGCCATGGAACTCCTGCTCAACACAACGTCCCTGGACGTCCGCTGGGAAGGCGATGCCGCGTCCAGCCTGCGTTTTACCATGGGGCTGAGTGGCATGCATCAAGCCAACGACCGTCGTGGTGCTGTCTTTATCGTGCCCGACTATAGTGCCTATGGGGCCGGAGGATATGTGATGGCAACGCATGATCTGCCGAGCGTCACGCTCTCCGCCGGTGTGCGCTATGACCATCGTTGGCTTGATGCCTCCATAACGCGACGCAATACGCGCACCGTCAGTGAACAGGAACGGTTGTTCGGTAATGTCTCCGCAAGTATTGGCGCGCTGTGGCGGATGGCCGAATCGTGGACGCTCCGCACCAACGTGGGTACCGGCTGGCGCCCTCCCCAAGTCAACGAACTCTATGCTGCCGACGTACACCACGGTACGGCACTCTTCGAAATCGGCGACAGTACCTTGGGGCGAGAACAAAGCGTGGGGGCGGACGCAACGCTGGGCTTTCAAACGACTGGCGTGGACGCCTCCGTGACGGCTTCACTGCAGACCTTCGATGGCTTCATCCAGTCGCTTCCAGACGTTGCCAACCCTACCGTAACCATCCGTGGAACCTTCCCTACGTTCCGCTATCGCCAAACCAATGCTCGCATCGCCGCCCTCGATGCGCGGATAACCGTAGCCGCATCTCCGTGGCTTAGCCCCTATGCCAGCCTCAATATCGTACGCGGTACCGATGTGTCCCTGCGGCAGCCACTGTTCCTTATGCCCGCAGATAGGGCCCGCGTTGGCGCTCACATCCACTTCCACGATGCGTGGCAAATCCATGATGCCTTCCTCGATGTCTCATTCCTGACCGTTGCCCGCCAGCAGCGTGTTGTTGCCGGCCAGGATTACGCTGAACCACCTCCGGGCTATACAACCATGGACGTACGCGTTGGCGGGACAATTCATGTCGCCAGCCTGGATGTCCGCCTGACGTTGGACGTACAGAACATGTTCGATGCCCGTTTCCGCGACTATCTGTCGCGGTTCCGATACTTCGCCGATGATCCTGGGCGCAACGTCATCCTACGTGCCACCGTGCCTATCTAGGATCTACGAAACAAGAACCTACAATTACCCCATTCTTCACTTCTACATTTTTTCTGGAGTTCACGATGAAACGCATCCTTGCAACATTCGCAATCGCCTCTGCCCTGACGCTGGCTGGGTGCTCCGACGATCATGATCATGATCACGATCACGATCACGATCATGACGTCATCAACCGCCTTGTTCTGACCGTAGCGGCCGAAGGCGAGACGGAACGCTCTTTTGTCTGGGAAGATGCCGATGGTGACGGCGGCAACAACCCGAATCGCATCGATACTGTCAAGCTCTCCGCCAACAAAATCTACACCGGTACGGTTACGGTCTTCAACACCTTGGAAACCCCATCCAAGGATCTTACTGGCACCATCCGCACGGACGGAAAGGAACATCAGTTCTTCTATACCGTCACGAATGGTATTGCTTCCATTGAATATGCTGATCAAGATGAACGTGGCCGCCCGCTTGGCCTGGCCATACGTCTGACCACAACAACGGCGGCAAATGGCACGCTGCAAGTGGAACTCCAACACTTCGACAACGAGAACGACAAGACCGGCACCAATCGGTCCGACGAAACAGACATCAACCTCACGTTCCCCGTAGTCGTGCAGTAACGTCCCTCGCTGTACGACGCACACGCCCCGTCTGCCTGCATGCAGCGGGGCGTACGTGTTTCATCCTTGGCGTATCTTGCGCCGATGGATGAAGATCTGCCACTGGACGACGTCCGCTACGTGGTTGTTGACGTCGAAACCACAGGCGGAACAGCCGGCGAACATCGCATCATCGAGCTTGGATATTGCGTCATCGAAGGCGGTGTCTGCGTGCGCCGTTTCTCGTCGTTGATCAATCCGCATCAGGAGATACCGGAGTTCATCCAGACGATGACTGGCATCACCAACGACATGGTGAAGGATGCCCCGGATGAAGACGAAGCGATCGTTCGTCTTGCCGAAGAGCTTCGCGAAGATGGAACTGTCTTCGTGGGCCACAACGTAGGGTTCGACTATGGTTTCATCCAGAAGGCTTTTGCCCGCCAGGGAGAAGACGTACCCGAAGTCGTCCGCCTTTGCACCTGTAAACTCTCCCGTCGGTTAAGCGAAGGGCTTCCACGACATGACCTTGCAAGCGTAGCAAGTTTTTATGGTGTGGATATTGCCGCCCGCCACCGCGCCCTTGGCGATGCCGAGGCTACAGCCGAGGTGCTCATCCATATGGAACGTACAGCGCGCGACGTTCATGACGCTCGTACGTTACTCGACTTCCTGGCACTGCAGTACGCGCCGCGGACGTCCCCCCGCCGAGAGACCAAAGCCCGTCACTTGCTGGATGCCTATCTGGCAAGGTTGCCGGATGAACCTGGGGTATACTATTTCCTGAGCCAGCACAAGAAGGTTCTCTACGTTGGAAAGGCAAAAAACCTTGCCAAACGCGTGCATAGTTACTTCTCGAATTCACCGCTCCATAGCCGTAAGGTGTCGCGTATGGTGCGATTCATCCGCCATATTACATGGGAAACAACAGGTACCGAGCTTGGAGCCCTGTTGTTGGAATCGCGTGAAATACGTAAGCACAACCCGCCGTACAACAGTGTTGGCAAAGAATACGTGCCGCCTACCTTCCTGCGTATCACCCATGAGACGTTTCCGCGAGTAGATCTTGTCCATGACATTGATGGAGGTCCAGCCGATGTCTATGGTCCGTTCCGCAGCGAACGCATGGCTGAACGGCTCCTTGACATGTTGCGCAGGACATTTACCATCCGCACATGCAAGGGTAACCTGACTCCCAAGGATGACGCCGTTCCATGCTTCGACTTCCACGTCAAGCGGTGCAAGGCACCATGTGCCAATCTTCAAACTGCAGACGATTACAATCGTGCCATCGACCAAGCACGTGACTACCTTTCGAACGTAGAAAAAGGGGCCGTGGCACACCTGAAGGCGCAGATGGAGGATTTTGCGAGCCGACTGGACTTCGAACGTGCCGCCATGCTACGGGATAGCATCAAGGATATCGAACGTGTTACGCTGCAACAGTCCGATCGACCACTATCGGTTCGCGATACGAACGTCATCCTGTTGCTCCCAACGCAGGATCGCTATCGAACGGTCGAAGTCTACATGCTCCGCGCTGGACGTTTGGTGCACCAACGTGTGGTGGGAACAGGGTCGAGAATCGATGCAATGGCCTCCCTGATTGGCGAGACCTTCTTCCGTGCCTGGGACGACGGCGCACCATTCTCGGAAAACGAAGTCGAAGATTTACGCATCGTTACAGGCTGGTTGTACCGCCATCGCTCCCAAGCGCACGTGATCGTCGTGAACGACCGCACCATTGATGATGTCCTACAGTCCTTCTCGGCTGCCCTTGCAACGTGGCGTCTCGATGTCGACGAGGTTCCGAATGAATATTCGCAGCTGTAACCTTGCTATAGGGGGGAAACCTTCATGGTGATGGTTCCCTTTACCCCATGTTCATCGTAGAAGTCCACTGGCTGTACGGAAAACAGCAACCCGGCAGCCGTTCGTACAATCCACCGCCGATCTTGAAACGTGGTGAATACACCAGTTTCAATGCTGTACGACTTCCAGTCGTAGCCAATGATGTCACGCTGGGAACGGAGCGTCATGGTGTCGGCAGTTCGTCGGGTGATGGAGTCGGCAACAGGGATGCGCTGCGCAGCAACCCCATCTGCCAAGAGAATACCCGTTACTGCATAGGGCGTCGTGTTGGGCCCGTCAACAAAGAGATGTGTATATCGTTGTGCGGCTAGATCCCATGTGCTGCGAGGTGGCTCGGATTCCACGGCCATTGCCGTGATGAGGTTGATGCCATTCCATGCCGAACGCCCTGTTGTGGGTACCGAACAACGCATGGTCTTGCTCCCATCAAGCGGCCGAATGTGAACGACGAGACTGTCCGGACGCCGCTCCAGTCGCACGACACGGTGTCCAAGGTCGCGCCCATGTGCGGTGACGCCAAGGTGGACGATCCACCACCGTTCCGGCTGTTTCCACCACTCGCCGAAGGCTGTAGCCGAGCCGTCGGGAGCGTCAAAGGTCCAACCTGTGCGTGGTACAGCCAGTGCTGATCCCAGTGCCGCAGTTGTTGGCTGAACCGAACCAACGAGGGCGCTGTTCATGCGAATGACTGGCAGTTCACCCGTCGAGACGGCACAATGCCATGCATCAATCGGCACGCGTGCAACCACTGTATCGTCCAATAGGGAATAGTATAGCACCGACGCATAGGTTGCTCCCATCGAAAGAACCACCTGTCTTCCTTCACCACGCGGATAAGGGCTTATGGCCTCATCCGATGGCAGGCAACTGGCGAAGAATA
Organism: Candidatus Kapaibacterium sp.; assembly: GCA_025455735.1. GTDB lineage: Bacteria > Bacteroidota > Ignavibacteria > Kapaibacteriales > Kapaibacteriaceae > JALHPC01. The sequence continues at coordinate 3,958 of JALOMA010000075.1, read as the reverse complement.
AACTTGATAGTGATATAATCACACAGATGATAAACTTGTATGGTATCATGGGGTAATCTCCATAGTCAACATCACGGAACGCCCGAAGGCGATTCGTTGGCTTCCGTTACCACTATGGGCCACATCCGTATTGACGGCGTTGATGGTACGCACATCGAACAGATTTCGAACGGACGCTGACGTACGTAGCCAGGAAAGTACCGGATAGGACAGTGTTACGTCCATCATATGAAAGCCATCGATGTGTTGTTCACTGATGGCACCATCGTTGGTAGCCACCAGCACGGGGACAGCGCCGGTGAACTTCCAGGAAGCGGCCATGCGCAGCGCGGTTCCATCGGGCGTCCATGATGCCATTGCCGCCAGCTCGGAAGCGCCCAGCAGTGGCAGTGAAGCGTCTACCATGGACGAACGCAGGATATGGGACACTTGAACCGTAAGCTCCACCGAAGGGAAAGCAAGGCCCCCTTCAAGAAGCACGCCATAAGAAGTAAAGGTGCCAACATTACGATAGGAGAACTGCGTGCCATCCGTTTGTACCAGCGTAATCATGTTGGTGATGGCATTGCTGAACACGGCAGGCTCAATGCGCATAATGCCGTTGGTAAAAGCATCCGGGAACCACGTCAATGATGCCCGTGATGAAATGGACTGCTCGGCGGCAAGGTCGGAATATCCTTGGATGTCATGATTGACGTCCACAAAGTCGAGATGGAGTTCACGCAGCGACGGGGCTCGGAATCCACGGGAAACGGAGGCCTTGGCAACAAGGGATTCGTTGCCGATGCGTATTGCCAGCGATGGTGTAAATGGTGCACCGTAGCTTGAATTCCATGCCCACCGTGCTGCTGGCTGTAGTAGTAACCACGGGGCAATCGTTACGTCCGCAACGGCGAAGGCTGCTAGGTCCGTCATGGTGGGATTGGCGATTCTCAGGCGCGATCCGCCGACAGACTCATGGAGCAGGTCTAGTCCTACGTCGGCAGATATTCCTTCGAAAGGATGGGTGGTGGCCACGGAGCGTAGCGTTAGGGCAACGGCCGTGTTGGTGTCAATGGATGATGGGTCGCCTGTTGGGCGTTCGGCAAGGGTGACGAGGTCCTTCACCACTGCAGTACGACGGCGTTCAAACGTGGCAATGGAAGCAGTCGTGGACAGGAAGGTACCGGAGTCTGTCAGCGGTGTGCGGGCAACGAGGGTGTGTAACCAGCGCGTGGTGCGAAAGCGTGTGTCGAAGGCCTGCTCGCCATAGGGCTGGCGCGGTTCGCCACGGTCAAGAATGAGGTCCGTGTAGAGCCGGGTTGAAAGCCGCACGTGGCTGCTTCCAACGGCGATGGCTGCATCGGCGTCGGCAGTATACTGCTCTCGTGGTCGCCAGGAGAAGGATCGCGAGCGGTTCTCGGCAGGGTCCCGCCACCCTGCAAACAGCATGCGTCCGCCAACCATGCGCACATTCACGGGGCCTACGTCCGTGGCAACCGTGGCGAGAGTATTGACGGTTCCAGCGGACTCCGCGCGAAGAGTGGCGGAAGCTGTTGTTGTTGATGACCTTCGTGTTACCAGATTGATGGTTCCACCGAGTGCATTGGTGCCATATTGGGCGGACATTGGGCCGTTGATGATTTCGACGCGTTCGACGTTGTCCAGCGCAATCTGCGTAAGGTCCAGATTGCCATCCAGTCGTCCCACCATCGGTACTCCATCGATGAGTACCTTGATGTTCTCTCCGCCTACGCCATTCATGGACAGTGCCGTTCCCAGGACATTGTCCGTCGCCAACTGAATACCAGCTTCGGTGCGGAGGAGGTCGGGCAGGGATGCTGCCGATCGGTCATCGATGTCATTCCTGTCGAGCACCTTTACCTGCAGGGGAACGTCGCTGATGGCCTTTGGCATAGCCGATGCGGATACAACGATGGTGCGAGCCCGCCGTTCCTGTGCCGTGGAGTCGGTTGCCGACATCTTCGTATTCGGTACCGAGTTTTGCGCCATGCAGACCGGTGCCCACATTGATAGGGCACCGGTAGCGGCAAGTGCGGTAAACAGTCGGGACGTCATCGCACCACAACGAGTGGAAGGGAAGTGAAGGATGTGGCCTCGGTCACCAGCACGGTGTACCGTCCGGCGGGGAGACTATGCGTCGGTATAGGCGTGGCAGTAAAACCGGGGGTACCGGGAAGGGCAAGAACGGTAACACCACGGGCGTCAACGACGCGTATCGACGGGCTGTGCGCGCCATCCGTCACAAGAAGGGGAGCATCGCCAGCGGTTACCATGGAAGGCGTCAATGCAATGGCAGATGACGGCCTTCCCTCATCCACATGTGTGGGAATTGCCTCTACCCTGAATGTTGTCGTACCCGTGGAGCCACCGCTGAAGGCTAGGGGAACGAAACGAAAGATGGTGCCAGAACGTGCGCGGATGAACCATGCAGTGGAATCATTGAGGGACCAACGTCCAGCGTCGAAACGCTTCCAATCGGCGCCAATGGCATTCGCAGCCGCGCTATATGCAGCTGTATCCGTGGGGGCCATCACTGCGGATGCGGGACGGCCGACGACGGCGGCGGTTCGGACGTCCGGGTGGCTCAGAATACCCATCACCGGATAGTCCAGGGACGTAGCCGGGCCCGTGGGTACGGGCTGCGTATACCGCGTGAAGGTAAGGTCCCACGAAGCACCGGGTTCACGGTCGATGACGGCCATAGACGCAAGATCAACATAGGCGAAGAGCTTGCCCGCGAATTCCCTACGATCGATTCGCATGGACTGTTCCTGCGACCCATCAGGGTTTGCCATCGTGAACTGCCAGGTACGATCCGCCAGGCCATCGATGCGTACCTTTTTCACGGACCGATCCGGCATGGTGAGTACAAAGAGGGTTGATCCGGTCACGGTGTGCGTGATCATGGAGTATCTGCCCCAGCCAAAGTCGAAATCATCGTCATCTGTCTTGATGCGATTGAAGGCACCGCGCATCCAATGGGAGGCATCATTGTGGAGGACAGGCCATGCTGTCATGCCCGTCGTGTCCAAGGACGCCCAATCGTCCATGGTGGAGCCGGCCACGTGCCGTAGTTCGATGCCGATGGCGCCATTGGTGAGGACGGCTGCATCGTAACCTGGGATAGAGAAGGCCAGGTGCCACGATGCAACAGGCGACCGATGCACTTCGCCCGATCCCAATGTGTAGAACACCTGATCGGCGTACTGAGGACCCATACGAACGGAGTCGGTGGTTGCCGCGGCCACGCTGGTACTGGCCAGCATGGCAGTAAAGAGGGTACGAAGCTTCATGGATAATCTCGCAACATGTGATGGAAGGGAATGCTGGGACAAGGGCGTCCATGTGGAATGGCGCGTTCAGTTTCGTCGATGTGCCAAAGCGTGTGGGCACGAGAGACATGCAAACCGAACCGCACAGGTGCACGCCTGGTGTAGGTCGAGCAGTTCGGTTTGGTTGAGGATAACTTGTACGGGCGAATGCGGTATGGCCAGGCGATAGGGACGCGACAGGCTGGCTTGGCTGGGTGAATCCCGTAGGTGCTCCAGGATGTGACATAGATCCTCCATGGCTGCTGGAGCCACACGGAGAGAGACCGTTTGAATGTCGATATGGAGGTCGCCACAGCAGCCGCACCGATAGATGCAGCATGTAGGCGTCAAGGCGAGAATGAATTGTTGAGCCATTGCGGGTGTTTTCACGAGAACGAATGCAAACATAAATTCTATTTGGATTAAGTCCAAATAAGCATAGTTTTGTACCGTCTTCAAGGAACATTATCAATCGTGGAAGGACAAGCACATGGACATGATTAGGGCAGCCTACGATCTACTGATTGCCGAAGAGGGTCCTCAGCGTGCGCGCGACGCAGCGGCAAGGCTTGGCATATCCGAAACCGAGTTGGTGCAGAGTGGCAGCTTGGGAGAAGCCATTCGTTTGGCACCACGCTGGCTGG
>JALOMA010000272.1 GCA_025455735.1 Candidatus Kapaibacterium sp. | reverse complement strand
GGGTAGCTTTAATTTGATCCTTGACATCTTCCAGTGGCTTTATACCTTCACTGCGCGTTTCCATGACCTGCACAACGTACAAGGCATTGCGGGAAGGCACATCAAAGACCTTAGCTGCACCTTTTTCATTTGCGAATGCCCAAGAAGTCATTTGGCGAGAATTAAGCATTGGTGTCCGCGCTTGGAAGAAAGGTGTTTCTGCAGCACGAAGTTTATCGTTCTTGGCCACGGAATCAATATTTGCACCAGACTCAATTGCTGCGACAGCTCGGGCTGCCTGGGTCTTGAGAGCGGCAACCGTCTTTTGCGAAATGGTAGGTCGGAGAAGGATCTGCGTGTAGGCGATTTCGGTTGAATTCTTGTCCACGACCTTAATGACGTGATAACCATAGTTAGTCTTGATTGGACCAACAACGCTTCCGACCGCAGCGCCAAAAGCGGCTGTTTCGAACTCTGCAACCATGCGTCCTTTGCCAAAGTAGCCTAGGTCCCCATTGTTGGATACTACGGAAGGATCGTTCGACTTCTCTCTTGCGAGAGTGGCAAAATCTTCGCCTTTTTGCGCTCGAGCAAGAACCTTTTCTGCCTCGACTTTTGCAGAATCAGGATTGGATCCGCTATTGATGAGAATATGGCTTGCACGTACCATCGATTGCGTCCCTTCACGACGACCATCTAGTCTAAAGTAAACAACTCCTGCTGGTGTCGTCAATGGGCCGAAAACCTCACGTGGCTGCATAGACGAAAGCACAAATGATAGTTGCTGGTCGATCTCACTCGGCAATGTAAACGGTACCGATTGGCCGGAATAGGTATCCACCAAACGCGTAAAGATGCTGTCACGTTGCTCGATGGTCATGGCCGTTGCCAGTTCCTTGCCAATTGACTTGCTTAGGTCAAACACACGCGCCGAGTCACTTTCACTTGCAACCTTCCGGTACTCTATGGTTTTAAGTTTCCGGCTTGGTCTCTGTTCGTAGTACTGCTTGTTTTTCTCATAATATGCTGAGACTTCAGCATCGCTGACGTTGACTTCAGCATCTGCGACAAGCGACGTTGGAATACGCACAAACTTCACGTCGGCAACACCATTCTGGCTAACCCACTCGCGTTCAACAGCTATTGCAGATGAGGTTGAGAGCGCTGCTCCCACGACGACACCCAATGCCGTCTGTATCCTCTCGCGATAAAGCCCAGCCTCCATCCGTGCCAAGTTCGCCTTAAACTTGTTGATCTCTTCGGTGATTTTCTCCTCTCCCATTTTTGAGTTCGCCCAAACCCCACGTAGGTTTTCTGGATTCGAAATCACATCGCGGTAGAGTTTTTGGTTAACACGACCAGTCGAATCCGCAAACATGCCCGTTAGATATTCAGGCTGCTCAACCCAATACACTTCAGCTATCTCTTCTGGTGTGATGACAATCCCAAGCTTCTTTGCTTCTTGTTCAATGATGATTTCCTGAAGCAAGCCGTTCCAGGCCTGCTCGCGGACTTGCTCATCATCGATTACACCGTTAGGATTCTGTTGATTCAGCATCGTCTTGAGAAGCTCAACGGATGATTCGAATCGTTCGAGTGTAATCTCCTCGCCATTTACGATACCAACAACGGTAGAACGAGCATCCTTAGGACCTTGCGAACCTGTGCATTGAGAGTCCGAAAGAACCATGAATCCAATGAAGACGACGGCAAAAACCGCCATGAGAACCGGCGATGCTTGCCGGATTTTCGTTAAGACGCCCATACGGGATGGTACTCCAAGAGCTAAAGAATCGTTCACTACCGACGTTACGAAGGCGCAAAGATACATTCTCTGGAGCAAACCCGAAAGCCCAGGCACTGCTTGGTCACCCCACGGGCGATCACGAAGTTTGTATATGGCAACATCCCGTATTGACTCGCGACATCTGGACATACGCATTGTTGATCTTGGCGACGTGCTGCTTCACGAAGAGACAGATCCAGATCGTGTACAACGTTTGCAATCCGCTGTATTGGACACCAACTTGTTGCGCAATCCCCCCATCGTAGCGGAAACGAGCGATGGTCGATTTGTAGTTCTCGATGGTGCCACACGCACTACCGCGATACGAGCTCTCGGCTGCCCCCATATCCTTGTTCAGGTGGTGCAGTATGGCATTGACGTTCAACTGGAGGCGTGGTACCACCTTCTGCGACCTGCGGCGTATGCCGCCGTGTGTGAACATGTTCCGATTACGGAGCGTATTCCACTTGAGGTTGCCCAGCATCGACTGCGTGAACGCACTGCCGCCGGTGCCATTGCTCATGCGGATGAGACAGCAACCCTGATCTCTGTTCGAGAACACCAGACTGTTTCCTCAGTTCTACGAACTCTCGTTCGGTGCTACGGAGGTTTCGGGGAGATATATCGCATCGTCAACGATGACCTTGTTCGAACCATTCGGGAGGTTGATGAAGTGTCTGGAGTAGTCATGTTTCCGGCATGGACTCCGAATGACATCTCACGCGCAGCGACGTCTGGCGACCTTCTCCCGGCAGGAATTACCCGCCACGTCATTCCTGGTCGTGCCTTGAACGTGAACATATCACTCGACATGCTGTTGCTCGACGCTCCACGAGCATCAAAGTCTGCCTGGTTGGAGCGGTGGTTGTCTTCCAAGATTACGGCTCGCAAAGTTCGCTTTTACCACGAGGCTGTGTTCGTCTTTGACGACTAGTACTCGACGTGGCGACGACAACTACATCACTGAAGTATCCGATCACAAAGGTAGCCCGCGTATGTCCCTTATTATTGGCTCATGGAATGTTGATATTCTTGAAACGGGAAGATTCGGCCTTGACGGAGGCGCTATGTTTGGCGTGGTACCCAAGCCTCTTTGGGAGAAGGCCTATAGCCCGGCAGACAGTCGCAACCGCATTCCGATGGTTGCTCGGTG